>USJN01000009.1 GCA_900554945.1 uncultured Coriobacteriaceae bacterium
CCCGTCTCGACCATGTCACCCACGTAGAAGAACGCGGTTCGGTCGGAGACGCGCGTTGCCTGCTCCATGTTATGCGTGACGATGATGGCGCAAATGCCGGTCTGCGCGATATCGCGGATGGTCTCTTCGACCGAGAACGTCGAAATCGGGTCGAGCGCCGAGCACGGCTCGTCGAAAAGCACCACGTCAGGATGCATGGCGAGCGTGCGTGCGATGCACAGGCGCTGCTGCTGACCGCCGGAGAGGGCATGGGCGCTCTGATCGAGCTTGTCCTTTACCTCGTCCCACAGCGCACCCGCGCGCAGAGCCTCTTCCACAAGCGCATCGCACTCGTCTTTACCCTTCACGAGCCCGTGGCGCTTCGGCGCGAACAAAATGTTGTCGCGAATCGACTTGCGAAACGGCGTCGGCTGCTGGAACACCATGCCGATTGATTTGCGCAACTCGAAGAGGTTTTCCGAGCGCGTGTTGATATCGCGGCCGTGATAGTCGATGCTGCCGCCGACCTTGCACTTGGGAATCTCGCGGTTCATGAGGTTTAAGCAGCGCAGGAAGGTGGACTTTCCGCAGCCCGAGGGGCCGATAAGCGCTGTGACCTGCCCTTTCTCGAAGTTGAGAGAGGTCTTGTGCAGCGCCTCGAACGTATCGTAGGTCACCGTGACGTCATGCGTGCGCAAAAGCGGCTCGGCGCCTTCCCGTGCGGGGACCTCCGCTTCCGTCGCAACATCCGGCACGCGATTTTCCGTTTCGGCGAGGGGTTTCTCTTGCGTCATCATTCGCTTGTCAGCCTCCTTTCCAGAAGCTTGCCCACGAAGCGGGCGATCAGGTTGAAGGCCAGGATGCACACCATGAGCACGGCCGCGGTGCCGTTCGAGATGGCCTCGAGGTCGGGCACGACGCCTTCGGAGTTGATCTTCCAGATATGGACCGCGAGCGTCTCGGCGGGGCGGAAGATGTTCCACGGGCACGACGGGCTCGAAAGGTCAAAGCATGTGAAGTCGAGCACCGGCGCGCTTTGACCTGCGGTGAAGATGAGCGCTGCGGCCTCGCCGAACACGCGGCCGGCGGAAAGCACGATGCCGGTGACGATGGCGGGCATCGCGGCGGGCAGCAGTACATGGATCGTCGTCTCCCAGCGGGTGAGCCCCATGGCGAGGCCCGCATCGCGCTGCGAGCGCGGCACGTCTTCGAGCGCCTGCTGGCAAGTGCGGACGAGAATCGGGATGTTGAACATCGTGAGCGCCACCGCGCCCGCGATGACCGAGAATCCCCAGCCCATGGTCAACACGAAGAACAGGAAGCCGAACAAGCCGACGACGATCGACGGCAGCGACGAGAGCGTCTCGACGATCGTCTTCGCCACGTTGGTCACCCAGTTCTCGGGCGCATACTGCGACAGGTAGATCGCCGCGCCAAGTGAGAGGGGCACGCTGATGACGAGCGTCAAGAACAGCAGATAGAACGAGTTGAACAGCTCCGGTCCGATGCCGCCGCCCGCCTTGAACTGCTGCGGCTTGGAGGTGAGGAAGCTCACATCGAAGAGCTTGCCCGCGCCTGCGACCAGAATGTAGATCACGATAGCGGCCAAGATGAGCAGCACGAGGCCCACGATGGCCGTGAGGATTCCCGTGGCAATCTTGTCCTGCGAGTTGATGCGGCGAACGTGCGCCGCCATGTCGAACTTAGCCACGCTTGGTCCCTCCCTTGTGTCCAATCAGGTGGATGATCAGGATGAACACGAGCGACATGAGCAGCAGTAGCAGCGCAAGCGACCAGAGCACGTCGTTGTACACGGTGCCCATCGCCTCGTTGCCCATGCCCATGGTGAGCACGGATGTGAGCGTCGACGCGGGCGTGAACAGGCTCGTCGGCATCTGGATAGCGTTGCCGATGACCATCTGCACGGCAAGCGCCTCGCCGAACGCGCGGGTCATCCCCAAGATGACCGCCGTCATGAGCGACGGGGCGGCCGAGCGCAGCACCACGTTCCACACCGTTTGCCAGCGAGTGCAGCCAAGTGCATAGGAACCTTCACGATATTGATTAGGCACCGCAGCAAGTGCATCGATCGAGAGGCTCGTGATCGTGGGGAGAATCATCACGGCGAGCACGATTGCACTCGAGAAGATGCCGAAGCCGGTGATGGTTTGACCAGCCGCGGCCGCCATATCGCGGGTCCACGCCACCACGACGGTGAGGCCGATAAGACCGTAGACAACCGACGGGATTCCCACCAGAAGCTCAATGAGCGGCTGGAACACGCGACGCCCAAACCGGGGGGCGATCTCCACGACGAAGATCGCCGAGCCGATGGCGATCGGCAGAGCGAACAGCGTCGAGAGCAGCGTGACTGCGAACGAGCCGGAAATCATCGGCAGCGCACCCACCGTCGGCATGCCGTTCACATCGTCCTGATGGGGGTTCCACGTGGTGCCAGTGAGGAATGCACCCGGATCGATGCCGTCAACGGCGAATGTCGCGATGCCGCGTTGCGCGACCATTGCAACGAGCGTAACAACAAGAAGCGCCACGAGCGCGATGCACGCACCCGTGACGCCCTTGCCGATAAGCTCGACGCGATGCTTTGGCAACTGAGCCATAAGCCGCGTCTCCTTTCGAGTTATTTCTTGGTGACCTTGCCGGAAGCGTCCTTCTCGACCTTCATGCCGGAGACGGGGATATAGCCCTGCGCCTCGACGAGCTCGCCTTGGACATCGTCGCTCATCATGTACTCGATGAACGCTTTGGTAGCCTCGTCGGGATCGGCGGCAGTGTACATGTGCTCGTAAGCCCAGATGGTCCAAGAGTTGTCCTCGACATTGGCCTCCTTCGGCTCGACGCCGCCGACTTTCAGGGCCTTCACGGTGTCGTCGTAGTAGGAAAACGCCAGGTAGGAGATGGCGCCCGGGGTGGAAGCAACCATCTTCGCAGCGGTGCCCGAAGAATCCTGCTCCTGGGGCTTGAAGGTGTCGGGGACCTTGGTGTCGCCGAGCACGGCGGCCTCGAAGGTCGCGCGGGTGCCGGAACCGGATGCGCGGTTGATAACCGTGATGGCCGCATCAGCGCCGCCGACTTCCTTCCAGTTGGTGACTTCGCCGGTGAAGATAGACTTCAGCTGGTCGATCGTCAGGTCGTCGACGGTGACGTCCTTGTTGACGATCGGGCCCATGCCGACGATGCAGACCTTGTTGTCGGCGATCTTCTTGAGATCGGCGGTGTCCTTCACCTTCGCCTCGGCGAACACGTCGGAGTTGCCGATCTGCACCGCGCCCTGGGTGATCTGCGTGACGCCCTGGCCGGAGCCGCCACCCTGAACGGTGATCTGAACGCCGGAATTCTTCTCCATGAACTGCTCGGCAGCAGCTTCGCAGAGGGGCTGAAGCGCTGTGGAACCGACAGCCGTGATGGTGCCGGAGAGCGCCTTCGCCTCGGCCTTGTCTTCCTTCGCGTCGGACTTCGCGTCGCTCGAGCCGTTCGAACCGCAGCCGGTAAGGCTGAAGGCGGCGACCGTTGCGGCAGTGGCCGCGGCGGCTCCAACGAAGTTACGGCGGCTCATGAGGTTGCCCTGCATAGTTTTATTCTCCCTTCGAGATTTCCTTTTTGGCGAGCGTTGGCGTTGAGTTGGGTTTCGCCGTTTCTCGCTGATGAGAATAGTAGGGAGCAAATCCGCCCGATGGGAGCACAGCGGCAAGCCATGACGCAAGCATGACGCAGCTTTACCTGAGCATTACCCAAATATGCAGGAATCGCTTACATTGGGGAGCACAAGGGCGGCCCGGGACGGGACCGAAGGCGCGCGTTTGGCGAGGCCGCGGGGCCGCGAGCGCGCGCTACTGGCCGTATTTGCGCCAGCTCGAGCCGCCGCTGCCTCGGCCCGACTTGTTGCGACGCATCTTCGACGAGGCCGCCGACGTCTTCCGCCCGCCCGCGCTGCCACCCGTTCCCGCCGCGCTGCGCGAGGCGGCCTTACCCGAATGGCGAGAACCGCGCGGACCCGCCTGGGGCTGCTCGCGCTGCATCCAGCGTGCCTGCTCGCGGCGCTCGCGGACGACCTCGGTCTCGCGCTTCAAGGAAACGTAGGACTCGAAGCGCTCCCGCGCGAGATCGCCGCGCTCGACGGCGGCGCGAACGGCGCAACCAGGCTCGTTCTCGTGCTTGCAGTCGCGGAAGCGGCACTGCTCGGCAAGTTCTTCCACGTCCGCGAAGGCAACACCGATACCCGCCTCGGCATCCCAGAGGCCCAACCCGCGCACGCCCGGCATATCGACCACGTAACCGCCGTGGGGAATGGACACCATCTCGCGGCTCACCGTGGTATGGCGGCCCGCACCATCGGTCTCGCGCACCGTCCCCGTCTCTTGCACATCGCGTCCAACAAGCAGGTTGACCAGGCTCGATTTGCCCACGCCGCTTCGCCCGATAAGCACAGCCGTCGTCCCCTCGGGCACGAGCGCGCGCACAGCCTCGACGCTTTCTGGCGTCGCCTCCGACACGACGAGCGTCCCCACGTCCGCGCCGACAAGCGCCAGGACGCGCTCGCGGACACGCTCAACCGCATCCTCGCTTTCGGCGAGATCTGCCTTGGTGAGCACGACGGACACGGCGGCGCCCGTTTCATGGGCGAGCACCAGCTCGCGCTCCAGCCTGCGCATATTCACTTCCGTTGAAGGTTGCGTCACGATAACGCGATCGAAGTTGGCGGCAAGCACCTGGGGGACGGCGCGCTCGGTGGGGTCTTTCCGCACGAGCTCGCGCGAACGGGGAAGCACTTCGACGATGAGCGCTTTGTCGTTGCGCTCGGCAAACGAGACGCGCACCCTGTCGCCGATCACCGCGCGGACGCGCTCGCCTTTCACGAGCGACGTCGCGTGCTTGCAGCGAAGCTCTCGCCCGTCCTCAAGACGCACCAAAGGGAACCCGCGGTCGAGCTTGACGACGCACCCGGTGGCAACCGTTTCTTCCAACAACTCCCCCTAACGCTGGCGTTCCCGCAGGTAGCGGAACAGTCCCATGAGAGCAAACCCGACGACGGTGAGAGCAGCGCCAACCGCAAACGCCTCAGGACGGAACTCGTCGGCATGATGCGAGCCCTTCGTGACCACGGCGACGCTCGTCGCGTGCACGTCGCTCAGCCCTTGGTCCTCAGGGCAAGCGAGGTGGAACACACCGCGGACCTGCAGCATCGTCCCCGTGGTGCCATAGCGGCCAAGCGTGTCGATATGCGACGCGGACTCGCGCGTCATCAGCACCGCGACCGACGCGTTGCTCGAGCTCGAGGCCTCTGCGAGCGTAACCCACACCATACCGTCGCGCGCATCGATGATGTCGCCCACCGCCTCGCCGGTGATCTGCACGGTCTGCTTGTCGTAGTAGGAGTCGGCGTTCGACAGGTCGACGATCGACGAATCGTAGATGAACGACGAGTCGGGCCGCTGCTGGGGGTTTATCAGGTTGGAATCGTCTTCGTCATCGTCGTCGTCCGCGAAGGCGAGGGCGGGCGCGCATGCGAACAGGCAAAACGCTGCTGCGAGCACAGCCAAGAGCGCACGGCGGAAAAGCGAGGCCCAGGTTGTCATAGCGTGCCTGCTCATTGGCGCCGCACCCTCTTTCGGGGGACCAACGACGCGACGATCTCGGCCAAAACGGCGAGCAGCGTGACGAACTCGAGGCGGCCCGCCCACATCTGGAAGATGTAGAACGTCTCGAGAGAAGGCGACATGCCAGGCGTCACGATGCCGGTGATAACGCCGCCGTTCGACGTCATGGCGACCGACTCCATGATAGCCTGCGACGCCTCGTATCCGTGCGCGATGCCCACGAGCGCGCCGACCGAGTACGTGATCACGAAGAGCACGAACACGGTCATCGCTTCCTTCACAGCATCGGAGGAGAGAACGCGTCGTCCCAGGTGGTTATAGGAAACGACAACGCGAGCAGACGAAGGGGACACCGCCTCTTTCACCGTGGAGACAATAGACTTGAAGATGATGCCCACGCGGTAGAGCTTCACGCCGCCCGAAGTCGACCCCGCCGAACCGCCGACAGCCATGATCAGCGCGAGCGCGAGGAAGGCACCCGACGAGAACACCGTCGTGAACTGGTTGGTCGTGACGTTTTGAAGCCCAGTGGTCGAGAACGCCGACACCACCATGAACAGGCCGCGACGAATCATCGCAGGCAGGTCGGAGAACAACGCGCTCGCCGAAAGAGACGCCGCGACGACGACCGTCATCACGGACAGCCAGATGATCATCGTGCGAATCTCGATGTCGCCGAAAAACGACTGCAGGCGCCCTTTCCACACCTCGGCGTGGATAACGAAGCTCACCGAGCCCAAGATCATGAGCAGCATGAGGAAAATCTCGATGGGAATCGAGTTGTAATAGGAGACGCTTTCGGCCATCGGCGCGAAGCCGCCGGTGCTGAACGCGGTGATCGCAAGCCAGAGCGAATGCAGAGCAGCGCGCACGGGCTCCATGCCGATCGACATACACAGCGCAGCGAGCACCACCGCAGCGAGGAGGATGATGACAAGCGAGATGCGCAAAATGAGCTGCGTCGTCTGAACGACGTTGGGAACCACGTGCTCACTTCGGCCCTCGGCGGTGTAGAGCGACGAGCCCGAGCGTTTGCCGAAGATGCCGAGAGAAAGCGCGACGACGATGAGTCCCAAGCCGCCGACCAGGTGCATCATGAATCGGAACATGTTGTCCGCGTTAGAGAAGTGGTCAATGTCGAGCGCGACGGTGGCACCCGTCGTGGTAAGGCCCGAGACGCCGTCGAAAAGCGCATCAATATACGTGGCGTAGTGCCCGGAGAGAAAAAGCGGGACCGACGCGAAGAATGCGAGCACGATCCACGCGAAGCCTGTGACTGCAAGCGCCTGGCGACGTCCCAGGCGACCAGGCTCGATGCGCAGGAACTGCAGCAGCGTGCCGACGACGAGCGCGATGCCGATGCCCAGCAGGTAGCGTTCAGCGGGCTCCCATTCCTGGAACACGAGCGCCGTTATAAACGGCACCGCCATGAGCGCCGCAAAGAGCTGGGTGAGCGTACCGAGGTAGTGTCCGATAACGCGCAGGTCGTAAAGCGAGAACCTCTGCCACATGCTACTACCCCATCAGCACGCGAGCGATGCTGACCAGGACCACCATCGCAAGAAGGAGGCACACGAAGAACAGCACGACGATCGCAAAGCCCATAAGGGGCGTCGTGATAGATTCGCGTATGTCAGACCAAGACTTTTGCATGGGGCATATTCTAGTACATTTGCCGAAAAAGGCACGTCGGGCGCGACGGGTTGTCCCATAGCGCCCCAAGAGCGGTCAAAAGCCAGTGCCCCGCGGCTTGCATAGCCCAAGAATGACACAGGGGACGCACTTGCACGCGCAAAGAAACCCGCCAAGCTGCTTCTCGCAACTTGGCGGGTTCGATAGCCATATCTGCTCTCGATCCTTACTCTAGCGGCAAAGCGTCCAAATCGAGCGGCGCCTCGACGCGGCAGGTGTAGTCCCCCGCGGTATCGTCGATATCGATCAGCACATGGCTGCGGTCGAGCAGCTTGCCGCGAACAGCCGCGTCGGCGATGCGATCGACCACTTCACGCTGGATCAAGCGCTTCAACGGGCGAGCGCCGTACACCGGGTCGAAGCCGTCGATCGACAGATGCTCAAGCGCCGCAGGCGTCACGTCGAGCGACACATGGCGGTCGGCCAAGCGCTTGCGCACGTCTTCGAGCTGGAGCTTCACGATAGGCTCCATCGACTCGATCGACAACGGCTTGAACGTGATGATATCGTCGATGCGGTTCAGGAACTCGGGTTTGAACGTGGCACGCAGCGAATCCTGAATCCTGTTCGTAAACTCGGCGAGCTTCTTCGACGCGGTGGCCACGTCGGCCTTCAACATGCCTTCCATCATCTCGCCCATCGACTCGTTCTCCTTCGCGAAGTCGCGAATCTCCTGGCTGGCGATGTTGCTCGTCATGATGATGATGGCGTTCTTGAAGCTGACCACACGCCCCTGGCCGTCCGTCAGGCGGCCGTCATCGAGCACCTGCAGAAGCACGTTGAACACATCCGGGTGCGCCTTTTCGATCTCGTCGAGCAGCACGACCGAATAGGGCTTGCGGCGCACCGCCTCGGTGAGCTGGCCGCCCTCGTCGTAGCCTACGTATCCCGGAGGGGCACCGATCAGGCGCTGGACGCTGAACTTCTCCATGTACTCGGACATGTCGATGCGCACCATGGCCTTCTCGGAATCGAACAGGTACTCGGCGAGCGCCTTGGCGAGCTCGGTCTTGCCAACACCCGTGGGGCCCAAGAACATGAAGCTGCCCACCGGGCGGTTCGGGTCGGAAAGCCCCGCGCGGTTGCGGCGAATGGCGCCCGCCACCGCATGCACGGCCTCGTCCTGGCCGACGACGCGCTCATGCAGCTTGTCTTCCAAGTCGGCGAGCTTCTCCATCTCGCCCTGCATCATCTTCTGGACCGGGATGCCCGTCCACGCGGACACCACCTCGGCGATCTCGTCTTCAGACACCTCCTCCTTCAAGATCGCGCCGTCCTTCTGCTTGCCGACAAGCGTCTCCTCCGCCGTCTTCAAGCGCTGCTGCAGCTCGGGGATGGTGGAATAACGCAGCTCGGAAGCGCGCGAAAGGTCGCCCTCGCGCGTGACGCGCTCCTCTTCGGCCTGGGCGCTTTCCAGGTCGGCCTTAAGCGTCTGCACGTTCTCGATGACGTCTTTCTCGTTGCGCCATTCGGCCTTGCGGCGGTCGAGGTCCTCTTGCGCGCTCGCGATGTCGCGGCGCAGCGCCTCCAGGCGTTCCTTCGAGGCGTCGTCGCTCTCCTTCATGAGCGCCTGCTCCTCGATCTGCATCTGCGTGAGCTTGCGCTCTGCCATGTCGACCTCTTCGGGCATCGAATCGATCTCGATGCGCAGGCGGCTCGCCGCCTCGTCCATCAAGTCGATCGCCTTGTCGGGGAGGAAGCGGTCGGAGATGTAGCGGTCGGAAAGCTCCGCCGCGGCAACGATGGCGCCGTCGGTGATGCGCACGCCGTGATGGATCTCGTACTTCTCCTTCAGGCCGCGCAGGATGGCGATGGTGTCCTCCACCGTCGGCTCGCTCACAAGCACCGTTTGGAAGCGGCGCTCCAAGGCGGCGTCCTTCTCGATGTACTTGCGGTACTCATCGAGCGTGGTGGCACCGATGGCGCGCAGCTCGCCGCGAGCCAGAGCCGGCTTCAGCATGTTGCCCGCGTCCAGGGAAGAGTCGCCGCCAGCGCCGGCACCCACGATGGTGTGCAGCTCGTCGATGAACAGGATGATGTTGCCGTCGGCTTCCTTCACCTCACGCAGCACGTTCTTCAAACGATCCTCGAACTCGCCGCGATACTTCGCGCCGGCCATCATCGCACCCAGATCGAGCGAGACGATCTCGCGATCCTTCAGCGACGAGGGAACGTCGCCGGCTACGATGCGCTGGGCCAGACCCTCGACGATGGCGGTTTTGCCGGTGCCGGGCTCGCCAATGAGAACCGGGTTGTTCTTCGTACGGCGCGACAGCACCTGAATGGTGCGGCGAATTTCCTCGTTACGGCCGATGACCGGATCGAGCTTGCCCTCGCGGGCCTGCTGGGTGAGGTTCTGGCCGTACTGCTCCAGCGCTTCGAACTGGGTCTTGTCGGTCTGCGAGGTCACGCGGGTGTCGCCGCGCAGGCTCTCGTAGGCCGCCTCGATGTTCTTGCGGGTGACGCCCGCCGTCGTGAGGATGCGCCCGGCCGCGCCCTTGTCCTCGGACAGGGCGATGAGCAAGTGCTCGCTCGTCGCGTAGCTGTCGCCCAGCTTCTCGGCGATCTTCACCGAGTTGTCGATGACCTTGATGAGGTCCTGACCGGGGATGGCCATGGGGGTGGCACCGGTCTGCTTGGGCATCTTGGCGATTTCGTCGGACACGTTCTGGGACAGCCAGACCGGGTCGGCGCCGATGCGCTTCACGATGGCGGCGAGGTTGTTCTCGTCGGAATCGAGCAGCGCCTTCAACAAGTGAATGGGCTCGATAACGGCGGCATCGGCCTCACCAGCAACGCCCATCGCGTTCTGGAAAGCCTCTTGCGCCGTCACCGCCAATTTATCTAGTCTCATATACGTTCTCCTTTATGGTAAACGCCTCGTCGGCGTTACGCGGACGATGGCGCCGACGGGGGTGCGGGTTTCCAATTCGCGAACGCGATCGGCGAGGCGGCGCACCCGCGCGTGCAGGTCTTCCACTTCTTCCTCGCGCTCATCCAGCCGGCTCTGCAGATCAAGGATGCGCGTGACGCCTGCGAGGTTGATGCCCTCGCTCGTCAGCTCGTTGATCAGGTTGAGCCGATCGATGTCGGCCTGGGAATACATGCGCGTATTGCCACTGGTGCGGCAGGGAGTGACAAGGCCCTTCTGCTCGTAGGAACGCAGGGTCTGCGGATGCACTCCAGCCAGCTCTGCGGCAATGCTGATCATGTACAGCGGCCGATTCTTATCGTCTAGGCCCATGGACGCTTCTCCTCTCCCGTTGCGGCGAGGAATTCCTCCATGGCCTTCTTCTGCTCATCGTTCATATCCGTGGGGATATCGACATGAATCCGAATCTTCAAGTTGCCGAACTGCCCCTTGTTCTTCAGATCGGGAGCTCCTTTGCCCTTGATGGTGAGCACCTTGCCATCTTGCGTGCCGGCGGGCACCTTCACCTTGATCTTCTTGCCATCGGGCGTGGGAACCACGATTGAGGCGCCGAGAGCGGCCTCCGCCACGTTTATCGGCAGCTGCACCGTCACATCGGCCTTGTCGCGGCCGAAATAGGGATGCGCGTCAATCTTGGTGGTGATGAGCAAGTCGCCCGCCGCTCCGCCGGCATCGCCGGGAGCTCCTTGGCCCTTCAAGCGCACACGGCCGCCGTCGACAGCGCCAGCGGGCACCTTCACCGTGTGGGTGTCGGACTCGCTCTTGCCGGGGATGCGCACGGTGATGCGCTTCTCTGCGCCGTTGAACGCCTCGTCGAACGTCACGTTCAGCGTCACGTTCATATCCTGGCCGCGCCGGGGCTGGGGCTGGCCGCCGAAACCGCCGCCGAAATCCCAATTGCCCCCAAACGCACCTTCGCCGTGGCGAATGCTCTCCAGAATATCGGCCCAGCTGCCGCTGAAACCGCCGGCTCCACCGCCGCCGAAAATGTCCTCGACGTTGAAGCCCGCACCTCCGCCCCATCCCTGGGGAATCTGGTTCTCATTCGCCGTGCCGTACTGGTCGTAAAGCGCGCGCTTCTTCTCGTCGCTCAGAACTTCGTAGGCCTCGTTCAGCTCCTTGAACTTTGCCTCGTCGCCACCGGCATCGGGGTGATGCTTGCGGGCGAGCTTGCGAAACGCCTTTTTGATCTCGTCGGCCGTGGCGGTGCGCGGAACGCCTAGCGTTTTGTAGTAATCGGGCGTAGACGCCATTCGTTCCACCTCCATTACCTTAGTTGATTACTTAGAATTCGCTTCTCACGCACGAGGGCGGCCAAGCTGCGGCCGCCCTCGTCAGTCTTACTCTTCTTCGGGCTTCTCCCGCTTGGGGCCGCCCGTGGTGATGGTCACCATGGCGGGCCTGATGACCTTCGAGCCCATCTTGTATCCGGGCTGGTAAACCTGCGCCACCGTTTCATCGGGAACGCTCGGATCGTCCACTGTGCCCACCGCTTGGCACTCGAGGGCATCGAAAGCCTCGCCCGCGGGGCTGATGACGACCAAGCCTCCCTTGGCCAGCACGTCGGAGAGCTTGGTCTGCACGGCCTTCACGCCACCGAGCAAACCGGTCTCTCCGTTGGCTTCGGCGTAGTCCACCGTGCGGGCGAAGTCATCGAGCACGGGAATGATGCTCTCCATGAGCTTCTCCGTGGCGCGAACCTTCTCGGCCTCGCGCTGCTCGGTCATACGACGGCGGTAGGTGTCCCACTCGGCATGCAGCCGCACGTACTTGTCCTGCCAATCGGCGGCCTCGGCCTTGGCGGCGGCCACCAACTCCGACTCCTCGATAGCGCCGGCCACGGCTTCCGCGGCAGCGCGCTCGAGCTCGGAATCAAGCTCGTCGGCCTCGTTGGCCTCGATCACCTCGGCATCGGCAACCACCTCGGCCGCAGACGCGTCGTCGGCGGAGGCGGTGGCCGCCACATCGGCGGCCACGTCCTTGGGGGTAGAAGAGGTGACCTGGTCCTTCTCGGGCTCAGTCATCGTTCTTACTTCCCTTCGTTCTCGTCGTCGACGACCTCGTAGTCGGCCTCGATGGTATCATCGGCCGGAGCAGTCTCGGCAGCGGCGGCCTGGGCGCCGGCAGCCGCACCCTCGGTGGAGTACACGACCTCGGCGAGCTTGTAGCCAGCCTGCTGAATCTTCTCGGTCGCGGCCTTGATGGCGTCGATATCGGTACCCTCAAGCGCGCTCTTGGTGGCGGCGATAGCCTCCTCGGCCTGGGCCTTGGCATCGGCCGGAACCTTGTCGCCCAGCTCGTCGAGCGTCTGCTGGGTGGCGTTCACCAGGGCGTCGGCGTTGTTGCGCACCTCGGCCTCTTCCTTGCGGGCAGCGTCCTCTTCGGCGTGCTGCTCGGCGTCCTTCACCATGCGGTCCACTTCGTCATCGGACAGGGCCGTGGAGCCGGAGATGGTGATCTGCTGCTGCTTGCCGGTGCCGAGATCCTTAGCGGACACGTTCACGATGCCGTTGGCGTCGATATCGAAGGTGACCTCGATCTGCGGCACGCCGCGGCGGGCAGCCGGAATGCCGGTCAGCTGGAAGCGGCCGAGCGTCTTGTTGCCCGCGGCCATCTCGCGCTCGCCCTGCAGGACGTGCACCTCGACGGAGGTCTGGTTGTCGGCCGCCGTGGAGTAGATCTCGGTCTTGCGGGTCGGGATGGTGGTGTTGCGCTCGATCATCTTGGTCATCACGCCGCCCATGGTCTCAACACCGAGGGACAGTGGGGTGACGTCGAGCAGCAGGATGCCCTGCACGTCGCCGGCGAGCACGCCGCCTTGCACGGCAGCGCCCATGGCCACGACCTCGTCCGGGTTCACGGACATGTTCGGCGCCTTGCCGGTGAGGGTCTTCACGAGCTCCTGCACGGCCGGCATACGGGTGGAGCCGCCGACGAGAATGACCTCGTCAACTTCGCCCATCTTCAGGCCGGCATCCTTCAGCGCCTGCTCCACCGGCTTCTTGCAGCGGTCGAGCAGATCCTTGGTGATGCGCTCGAACTCGGCGCGGGTCAGCGTGAGATCCAGGTGCTTCGGGCCGGAGGCATCGGCGGTGATGAAGGGCAAGTTGATGTTGGTCTGCGAGGTGGAGGACAGCTCCATCTTCGCCTTCTCGGCGGCTTCCTTCAGACGCTGCAGGGCCATGGGATCCTTGCGCAGATCGATGCCGTTCTCGGCCTGGAACTTGTCGGCCATCCAATCGATGATGCGCTGATCCCAGTCGTCGCCGCCCAGGTGGTTGTCGCCAGCGGTGGAGGCTACCTCGAACACGCCGTCACCGAGCTCCAGCACGGACACATCGAAGGTGCCGCCGCCCAGGTCGAAGACGAGGATCTTCTCGTCATGGTCGACCTTATCGAGGCCGTAGGCGAGCGCCGCGGCCGTCGGCTCGTTGATGATGCGCAGCACCTCGAGGCCGGCGATCTTGCCAGCGTCCTTGGTGGCCTGGCGCTGAGCGTCGTTGAAGTAGGCCGGCACGGTGATGACGGCCTGGGTGATGGGCTGGCCCACCTGCTTCTCCGCGTCGGTCTTCAGCTTCTGAAGCACCATAGCGGAGATCTCCTCGGGGGTATAGTCCTTGCCGTCGATATCGATAACGGCACGGCCATCCTTGCCCTTCTGAACCTTGTAGCTCACGGTCTTCTGCTCTTCGGGAGTCTCGTCGAAGGAGCGGCCGATGAAGCGCTTCACGGAAGAGACGGTGTTCTCGGGGTTGGTGACGGCCTGGTTCTTCGCGGCCTTACCGACGACGCGCTCGCCGTCCTTGCGGAAGCCCTCGACGGACGGGGTGGTGCGGTCGCCCTCAGCGTTCACCAGAATTTCGGGCTCGGAACCCTCCATGACCGCCATAGCGGAGTTGGTGGTGCCCAAATCGATACCAAGAATCTTAGCCATTGTGTACTGCCTCGCTTTCACAGTTTCACGTATAGATGAATGATGTTGAGATGCACTATAAAACCTTAGTCTAGTGCTGTCAAGTTTTCTCAACAACATTCAGTGAGACAAGCTCACTTCCCAGCACAATACGCGCCGAAATATGGCGCAGGCACGACACGGAGCTTCTGTTGCCAAACTAAAATAATGCTGTTATCAGGGGGAATTCAAAGAAATTGAGCGCGTGCCTCTTCACTTTCCTAAGCGCCTCTCGTGAA
>USJN01000010.1 GCA_900554945.1 uncultured Coriobacteriaceae bacterium
ATTTATCAAAGGATACGGATGCCCTGATGGCGCGCATCCATATACCTTATCAGACATTATGGTATATCCTTATCATATTGGCAGTAGTCATAGCGATTATAACAGCCATATCATTTTTGAAGAAGCTTTTTGTACACCATCATAACAGGAAGCTCAGAAAGTATTTTTTTGCAATGTGAAGGTTTTGTAAGATATTGTTGAATTGACCTGCACTATCCTATTCGAGAATAGCCCGCTTTATGGACAGGTTGAATCTGGCACGGAAATGGGTTGATTTTCCCTCTTTCATCAACCTTGAGGAATGATGCGCGCAAATTCCCCGCAACAAAACCCTCTGCTACGAAAAGGCATGACCCCTGGAAAAGCGAGCAGCCTTGCGCAACAGCGCCGAAAGAGGAGGCGCGGGGCATCGAGGGGAAGGGCCGTCCCCCATGGCGCTGCTATACTGAAGTCGACTCGAAAGGAGACTGTCCATGAGCGACAAGGAGAAAGTTGCGCTGACGAAGCTCACCAGCAAGGGCGGTTGAGCGGCAAAGTGGGGTCCGGGCGACCTCGAAGATGCGCTGCACTGCCTCTCCCCCGCAATCGACCTGCCTGACAAGGACAAGCTCCTCCTCGGGTTCGAAACGAGCGACGATGCGGCGGTGTGGGAAATCAATAAGACGACGGCGGCCGTGCTCACGGTCGATTTCTTCACGCCTGTCGTCGACGACCCCTACGAGTTCGGACGCGTTGCGGCGGCGAACGCACTTTCCGACGTGTTCGCGATGGGGGCCCGACCCCACGTGGCCCTAAACCTGCTCGCTCTCGACAGCGAGCTCGGCGCCGAGGTCGCAGGCGAGATTCTGCGCGGCGGCGCCGACACGGCGCATGCAGCAGGGGCTTTCGTGGCAGGCGGCCACACAATTGACGATGGGGAGCCGAAATATGGCCTGTGCGTGTTCGGCACCGTCGACCCGGGCAAAATCGTACGCAACGGCGGCGCGGTTGCAGGAGACATCCTCTACCTCACCAAGCGAATCGGCACAGGAATCATGAGCGCGGCCGTGAAAAACGAGCTCGTCACCCAGCAGGAGTTCCGACCGGCCGTCGAATCGATGATGGAGCTCAACATAGCAGGCGGCGAGGCGATGGTCGACGCGGGCGTCCATGCAGCAACAGACGTGACGGGATTCGGCCTGGCGGGGCACCTCCACGAGATGCTCAAAGCGTCGAACGTGGCGGCCGAGCTGGACTTCGGCGCCATCCCCACCTTCGAGCGCGTATGGGAGCTCTCGTGTGCGTATTGCCGCCCCAACCGGGCGTTTTCCATCATGGACCTCGCGGAGGAATACGTGCGGCAGGGCACGCTCGACGACGACGAGTTCGACAACCGCATGGGAGTGATCTGCGACCCGCAAACCTCGGGCGGCATTTTGGCAGCCATACCTCCTGACCGGGCAGAGGTGTTCGAGCGTGAATTCGAGCGGCGGGCAGGGCGCGCGGCGTGGAAAATCGGCCGCATCGTCGATGGCGACGCGGGCACGATCTCGTTCAGCGACGGAGCGCTGTAGTTTTACTTGCGAGACCGTGCGGCTCGGAGCATCTGCGCGGCACGGTCTATCTGGCTCGCGGCAAAGTCGATTTCGGCCGTTGTGTTGTAGAACGCCGGCGACAGTCGCGCCACGCTGCTCGTTCCCAGCCAATCGAGCACGGGCTGTGCGCAGTTGTGGCCGCTGCGCAGGGCGACGCCGCGCGCGTCGATGAGCGTGCACAGATCGAGCGGGTGCACCCCGTCGATCGTGAACGAGACGAGACCCGCGCGCTCCTTCGGCGAGCCCGCGATATGAAGTCCCTCGATTTCCCCGAGAGCGCTAACTGCATGTCTGACCAGGTCGGACTCATACGTCGCGATTTCCTCGCGACCCAAAGCGCACAGGTAGTCGCATGCCGCGCCGAGCGCGATCGCACCGACGTAGTTCGGTGTGCCCGCCTCCAGGCGCAGGGGAAGCTCTTCCCAGGTGGTCAGCGCTTGCGTCACCTTCCCCACCATCTCGCCGCCGAAATCGCGGGGGGCAAGCATCTCGAGCGCGTCGCGCGTGCCGCAAAGCGCGCCGATACCCGTGCCAGCCATCATCTTATGGCCGGAAAAAGCCAGGTAGTCGACACCGAGATCCGCGATATCGACCACGCCATGGCGCATGATCTGCGCGCCGTCGAGCACGAACAAGGCGCCCGCATCATGGGCCATCTTGGCAAGCCTCTTCACGGGGGTCACGGTGCCGAGCACGTTCGAGCACCCCGTCATCGCGACAATCTTCACCTTTTCATCGGCGAGCAGCTCCGCGTAATGGGCCTCATCGAGATCGCCCTCGGCGGTGAGCCCAGCGACGCGGAAGTCAGCGCCACTCGCAAAACACGCCTGCTGCCAGGGAACATAATTGGAGTGGTGCTCCATAAGGCTCACCACAACAGCATCGTCTGGCCCGAGCTCGTGCGCCAAGCCACGGGCCACCATGTTCAAGCCATCGGTCGTGCCGCGTGTAAACACCACGCACGACGAATCGGCCACGCCGACAAAGCGGGCAACCGTCTCCCGAGCATGCTCAAGCGCGTCGGTCGAGGCATGCGCCAGGTAATGCATACCACGATGCACGTTCGCGTTGCTCGTCCGATAGTGCTCGGCAACAGTGGAGAGCACCTGCTCGGGAACTTGCGTCGTCGCCGAGTTGTCCAAATACACGAGAGGATGGCCGTGAACCTGCTGTCCCAAAATCGGGAAATCCTCACGTATGCGTTTCACATCCATGTTCGCCATCCCTTTCGCTCTGACGGCCCCTCGCATGCCGAGCATTCTAGCTCATCAGGAGTCCCTGCGCATGGACGGGTCGTCCTTCGCATCGAAAAGCGCATCTGCGAGCTGCGTAATTGTCTCAAGGTTGGCAGACTGCTCGGGCGTGAAGCGAACGTTCAGCGCGCGCTGGAGCGTCAAGGACAAAAGCACCTTCTTGATGTCGGTCGAGCTTTGGTTGGTACACGTGGTCGAGCCTTCCGCAAGCTTCACGCTCTTGTCGTTTTGGCGCAGGAGTTTCTCGACGCTCTCGTCGGCAAGCCTCAAGATGTCCTCCGTGCCCAAAGCCCGCACCTCGTCTTCGGTCAGGAAGAACTTGGCGAGCGTATAGTTGCGCACCTCCTGGCGAAACGCCTCGCGGCCAAGCGTGCCCGACGTGATCTTCTCCTGCGCAGCTTCAGCGTCCTTCGCCGCGATATCGAGGCGATCTTTCAGCGTCATCGTGCTAGCCATGATGAGGTTCCTCCTTATTAGAAAGCGCCTTGCGCGCAAAATCCTTGATAGTCGACGCGATTGCGGAAACGCCCGCCTGCCGCTTCGCGTCGAAAATATAGACGAGCTCGGTCTCTTCCACGAAACGCACGGGGCACTCGATAATCGCCCGTGCATCTTGTCCCGAGAACATTTGCTGGAACAGGTAGATCACACCGCGCACCATGAGCGTGTCGCTGTCACCTTCAAGAGCGAAGCCCTCGCCTGGCGCCACGCCCGCCCACGAGGGATAAAGCCAAACCTGCGACTGGCACCCCTCGACGAGCGCTTCTTTCACTTTGCGCTCCTCGGGTAGTTCCTCGAGCTGCGCCGATAGCTGCAAAAGGTAGTCGAACTGCTCGAACGTGTCACCAGCGGCGACGAAGCCGTCGATGAATTCCTGCTGAATCTCGTCAGGAGCCTTCACGTTCCCCATCCCCTTTCTCGCCGACCCGAGCCCCAAACTCGGGAAAGAACAAGCCCGCGGCGTCGATTGCGGCGCCGCGGGCTTGGCGTTCGGCGCGTGATACGCCTTCTCGTTGGCTCGATTTACGCCTGGACGATTTCCAGACCGAGCAGCTCGCCGAGCTCGATGACCTGCTCTTCGAAGTCACCGTAGATAAGCGGCATGTGGTTGCCGATGGCGGCCTGCTTCTTGAAGAAGTCCTTGGAGTCCTTCACCTGGAAGAACACGCCCATGGAGCAGTTGGTCTGATCGTAGCCCATGGAGGTGATGATCTTGCCCTTCGCAACGAAGAGCTTCTCGACGTTCGGGTCGACACGGCACATCGTGATCGTCTGGCCGGCGTCCTCTTCGAACTTGTAGCGCAGCGTCGCGCCGAAGCCGGAGCGGGCGAAGGAGCGAATCGCGTAGGGGCGGAAGTCCTCGTCGAAGGATTCCCAACGGCGGTTCGGCACCGAGTGGAAGGTCAAAACGACGTTGGGGATGTCGCCGAGCTCTTCCATCTTCTGGTCAACATGCTCGGGCGTGAAGAACAGTGCCTTGGGCAGCTGAGCGCGGACGCCATGACGCACCGGGCTCGTGAAGCAATTGCCCATGTAGGACGGACGGCGGCCGATGGCCTGCAGCATCAGCTTGGAGACGACGGCGCCCAGATCGTACTCGCATGCGGACGGGATGCCCTGCTCGTTGTTGAGCGAGTGGTTCAGGCACATCGTGAACTGCTTCTGGTTCAGGCGGCGCGTCGCGCACAGATCGGGGCACGGAGCAGTGAAGCAGTTGCACTCGTAGGCGTCGAGGAACTTCTGGATGCCGTAGTTGGCTTCGACGGACTTCTTGACCATCTCGCGCGTCATCTCGCACTCTTCGGCGCCTGCGATGAGCTCGTCGGTTTCCTTGTCGATGATCTTCTCGTCCTCGGCGGTGAGGTTTAAGCCCTTGCGGCCCGGCGTGCAGTAGTTCTCCATCGGGTCGTCGTAGGAAATCTGGTCAAGCAGCTCATGAGCGGAGACGTAACGGATGCGGGTGCCGAAGCGCTCAGTGATCTTCTCGGGGTCGATGATCGAGTCGGGCGCGCTCACCGAGACGGTGCTCGTCATGCGGGTCGCGGCGAGGATCTTCGAGTCCTTCATGACCTTGCGAGCACGCAGGACGGTCATGTACTCGGTGGCGTCCTCCCAATCCTCGAAGGAGTAGAACTCAAGGCCGCGGGCAAGGAACTCGGCGGACGTGATAGCAGAGGCGCAGCATGCCTGGGTGATGGCGCAGGGCTTGCCGACGCGCTGAGCAAACTCGAGAGCCAAATCGTAGGGGCGGCTCGCATACCCGATAAAGTACAGGTCGACTTCTTCGCTTCCCTCGGCAAGCTTGTCGATCATCTCGTCTTTGGTGAGGAAGTTCTCGTCGCGCTCGACTTTGACGGGCTCGAGCAGGTTGACGACGTTCTCCGGCATAGCAGCCTGGAGCTGAGCATACCAACCCTTGAACTTCTCGGCGGCCATGTGGAGGTCGAATTCCTTCTCAAGCTGGATGCCCTCACCGAAGCGGCACGGTCCCTCGAACACGTACTCGTGATACAGCGTCAAGAAAATCGGCTTCACGTTGAGACGAATTTCCTCATGTTTTTTGATGGCCATGATGACTATCCTTTCCCCTGTTCTGCGGCACTCTCTCCCGTGCCGTGCTGACATCGAGAAGAGTACGCCGCGCCGCAGCGTAAATCATGGGGCTGGAATCACCGTCTTCGATAAATTCTATTGTGCATTTTGCATAATCTCGATGTCGTCGAAACGGTACGCAAAGAGCAGCGCGAAGCGAAGAGCTGGATCGGACGTGTCGATACCGTACGCACCCTCAATACGGTCGATGCGGTACTTCACGTTGTTGCGATGCATATGAAGTTTCTCGGCAACGATGTTCGCGCGGCGTTCGCACATGAGGTACTCGTAGAGGAACTGATAGTTGTCGGTGCCCCGCTCGGCGTCGTCTTTCGCGATGGAACGAACGACGACGCTCGCGTAGGTTGAATTCAAAAGTGGCAGGTCATCTCCCATTTTATCGGCGATAAAGGCGATTTGGGCTCGATCGAACGAGAAGATACGGTTCCAGTTGAACGAAATCGGCAGCTTATGAGCGCCCGGCTTGGCCTTCGCCCCAAGCCGTGCAGCCTCGCGCGCCTGTCGATAGGCAATGGAAGCCTTAGCGAGATTCGTGAACTTGGAGCTGCGTCCGCAGATAAGGTCCATTTTCTCCATGAGCTCGTTGATGCGCGATGAGATGGATTTATGCCCCTTTGGGCACGAACCGACCTCGCACTGCGGAGAGAGGCAGTTGAAGCACAGCACCGTGACGCAGCCGTCGAAAAGGACAACTTTCGCTGGTGCCACCATCGTGGCCAGGTCGGAAAGAAGCCGCGAGGGAGACATATCCTCGGTAACGGGAATCGCGAACAGGCAAAACCGCGCTTCTGGTGGAATACCCACGAGCTTACATCGCTCGCGAATGATAGCCTCGTTGCCCTCGCGGCCCAAAAGCAGATCATGAAGGAACGTGTCGACCGCGTTACCCGAGGGTTTGTCTTCTGGGTATTCGAGCTCGGCAATGCGTTTGACCCTCGAGAGGAAAAGGTCGAACGTGTCGTAGAGATAGTCGCAGGGGGAAAGCTTGTTGCACATCATGACGACGATGAGGCTGAAGCTCGTCTTGGTTTTGAACGACCTCACGACCGTGACGTATTTGCAGATGGAGAGCGTATCGTTGACGATGAAGCCGTCCTCTTTCGCCCATGGCTTGAAGCGCTTGTGCAGCTGGAATTTCCGGATGTTCTCCTCGGTATGGTAGCCGTGCCCGATCAGCTCCATCGTAATCGGATCGTCACAGGGAGTCCCCTTGGTGTAGGCCAAAAGCTTGAGAGCCGGATCCACTACGACGACGTTGTTGCGCAGCATCTTCTCGCTCACATCCATAAGCTCTTGAAGCCCGCCGCCGCGGCCGAGCACCGCGTCCATATCGCGCTCCCACATCCCGAATCGATAGAAGATTTCGAGCAACGCGTTGAATACCTGGAGCGTTCCCTCTCCCCCCGTGACGGAAAGCACGGCGGTCTGGTCGGGCTTGGTCGCGTGATGGTCCACGAAAGCTGCGTGGCGGCCGTAGCTTCGGACGCTTTCGCAGTCTTCGCTCGTCGAGCAAACGTAGAGGATATCGTCCCCCGCAATCGACGATTCCCCCAGATAAAGACGGGCATTTTCGAAATCAAGACTCCCGTCAGACGAGATTGAGACGTTCCCCATAGCCTCAAGTTCGCGCTTCATGATGTTCAGCGAAACACCCATGACCTACCTCCCTCAGATAAAGCCATTGCGCCGTATCCCATAATGGTCTATCTCCCGTCCGATTACTTTAGTCGAAAGCAACGCTTTTCGACAATCTTATTATGCAAAATGCACAATATAATTTCACTCCCATCGTGCACGCCTTGCAAGAAGCACAACGGGTTCCATTTCTTTCGTATGCTCCATGCCCACTGACTCATGTGCGCGAGGCCTATAAGCTAATCCCGAGCGAGAGACCATCCCCTCCGCTCTCTAAAAGCCCCTTCTTCCCTCGAATTTCAACGAAGGGGCAGCCTCGCTGGGGCGGGTGTTCTTTATCCCAAACCCCGCCCCTCCAAAAAGCTTACCCCGTCTGCAAAGGCGGTTGACATACACAGCTGAAAACGGGCGCATAAGGGGATAGCGCCCAATCTAAGGAGGAGAAACTATGCCAAGAATCAACACTGCCATACGTTCCGTCTGGGGGGTGTCCGAGATAGGCTTCTCGATAGCCGCGACTCTCGAGACCGCCTTCTTCCTGTTCTTCCTGACCGACGTGGCACAACTTCCGCTTGCCATCTCGGGCGTCATCGCCGCAAGTGCGTCGGCCGTCGACACCGTATCTGCCCTTTTGGCGGGCGTGTTCATCGACAAGTTCCACTTCAAGAAGGGCAAGTATCGCCCCTGGCTCATCATCGCTCCGATCATCGCCATGGTGTTCTTCATCATGTGCTTCACCAAGGTGGGCGGCGACGTTGTGGCGGGCATCGTCATCAGCATCGGTTATGTCGTGAGCCACTTCTGCTGGAATATCACGTACGCGGGCATTCGCAGCATGACCAACGTGCTCACCGACGAGCCTTCCGAGCGCGCGTTCCTGTCGGGCCGCCTGGGCGCCGGCGCCGCGCTCGGCCGCGTGATTGCGTCGAAGCTCGTGCCGCTGATCACGACCTCCCTCGCCGCGCTCGTTAGCGGCGTACTTGCCTACTCCATTTGCGCCGCTGTTGTGTCAGTCATCTACATCATCGCGATGGCCATCTGCTTCTTCGCGACGAAGGGATACGACACCGAAACCAAATCGGAAGGCAAGAAGATTTCGTTCAAGGCGATGGGCAAAAATATCGTCACCAACCCGAATCTCATCGGCGTCGTACTCCACGACATTCTGCGCCTCATCGCCTACTACACGGTCGCTGCAGGCACAGCGTACTATGCGAAAGTCGTTCTGGGTGATGCGTCCGCTTCGGGAACCATCCTCATGATGTTCTACCTGGGCTGTTTCGTGGGCTCGTTTATCGCAGCACGCGTCGCAAAGAAACTCGGCACCAAAAACACCTCTATTTTGGGTGTCGTAGGGTGGCTTGTTATCTGGATCATCGCCTACGTCCTGCAGCCGGGGTATGTGCTTCTGAACGTGCTGCTCGTGCTTTCGCAGGTGTTCTTCGGCCTTGCCTACGGCCTGTCCGCAAACCTGTACTCCATGTGCGCGACCTGGAGTCACTGGAAGACTGGCGAGAACACGCTCGGCACCACGATGTCGATCATGACCGTGTCGGTGAAGCTCGGCGTCACCCTGCGCGCGATTATCCTGCCGGCGTTCCTCTCGCTTGTCGCCTATGACGCCACAGCGACCGTCTTCGACGCTGCCGCTATCGCAGGCATCGAGCAGATGTACTTCCTGCTGCCGATTGGACTGCTCGTTGTGTCACTTATACCGTTCCTGCTGCTATTCAAGATCAAGGACTCCGATGTCACGAAGATGAACGAGGAGATCGCCCAGAAAGCGTAGCGGGAAGAACCGAGAAATGCCGAGGTTTCTTGCCTCAGCATGCAAAGAAGGGGCCGAACGATTTCGGCCCCTTCTTGCTGTTCGGCTACGAGAGCTTCGTGTACCCTGTCGCCTCGTAGAGCGTTGCGCATTTCGCGGCATCGCCCGTTACGGTATCGGCGACGAAGGCTTGCGCCTCTGCCGCACCTTCCGCCTTGAACTTGAGCGACATGCCGCACCCCGCGCTGATCTCGCGCGGAGTCGGGATGAGCGCGAAGGACGCGCCCGCCGCCTTGAAGGCTGCTTGCGCCGCCATCGCGGCATGCGTCGAGTCGAAGGCGAGCACGAACGGCTGCGCGCTCGCCACCTGAGTTCCCCCCATTACAGCGTGATGGTCTTTGCGGACTCGCGCATGCGCTCGAGGATGTCGTACATGTTGGAAACCTCGCCGACGGAAAGCTTATCGGCAATGCCGAAAAAGTTCAGGCACGTGCCGCACACGAGCACCTCGGTGCCCTGCTCTTCGAGCTTTTTCACCGCCTCGATGACCTGCTCCTCTCCCGGTGCTACCAGCTTCACGCCGGCGTTCATGAACAGAAGCGACGTCGGCGGATCGCCCGCTTCGGAAAGCGTGTAGAGAGCCATCTTCATAAGGTTGCGACCAAGCTCAAGATCGCCATCGCCCACGAAATCCTTGCCGACGAACACGGAGTACCCGCAACCGCCCGTGGTCGAGCACGCGCTCCCAGCCTCGAGGATAGCAGCAGGAGCCTCGGCCTCGGTGCCGTCGCCCTCGCCGAAGGTGATGAGCCAGCCGCCCTCGATCTTGTCAACCGACGTGGCCATGTTCTTCTTCTTGCCAAGACGCGTGAGGTTCTTCACGGCCGTCTCGTTGTCAACCTGGATAGCGAGCTCCGTCACGCCTGCGTCGAGCTCCTTTTTCGCCATGACGAGAGGCATAGGGCACTGCTTGCCGAAACCGTCGAGGATTTTCATGGGGGATCCTTCCTTGCTGAAGCCCGCGCGTGCGGGCACGGTGAATTGCGCTTGTTTCACGTGAAACAGGCTTCTAAGCAGGCGAAAATGCAGAATGTCGCGCGGCGGCAGAATCGCGCGGCGAAAAATCGCTCTGTCAGGGGATGAGTATAACGCAGAAACGCGCGAGGTACCCATCTGACGGCCGCGACGGCCGCAATCGCTTCCGAGGGCGACGGGAAAGCCGCCCGCTGCTACAATTTGAGTCACCGTTTCTCGCACGAAAGGCGCATTCATGGCTTCGCAGTCCCCGCACGATAAGCTCCGCTCGCTTCCTCAGGTTGAGGAAGTCCTCCACGATGCCTCGCTCGAGGCCCTCACCGAAAGCGTTCCCCGAGACTTGGTATGCGACGCTGTGCGCACGAGCATCGACGAAGCGCGGCAAACTATCCTCGCAGGGAGCGACGCCGACACGTCCATCCCGAGCATCGTACGCACGACCCGCATGAGGCTTCTCGCGCTGAACCGTCCTTCCCTGCGGCGCGTTGTGAACGCAAGCGGCGTCATCATCCACACCAACCTCGGGCGAAGCGTTCTCGCGCCCGCCGCCGTGCAGGCCGTGAACGAGGTCGCAAGCGGTTACTCGACGCTGGAATACGACACCAACGCGATGGCTCGCGGCTCGCGTCATTCCCACTGCGAGCAGCTCATCTGCGCGCTTACCGGCGCCGAGGCCGCAATTGCTGTGAACAACAACGCCGCAGCAGTCATGATGGTGCTCTCCGAATTCGCCGCAGGTCACGAAGCTATCGTCTCGCGCGGCGAGCTCGTCGAGATCGGCGGGTCGTTCCGCATCCCCGACATCATGGCGCAATCGCACGCCACTATGGTGGAAGTCGGCGCCACGAACAAGACGCACCTTTCCGACTACGTGCGAGCGGTCACGCCCGACACGGCCATGGTCTTGAAGGTGCATCCCTCGAACTACCGCCTGATCGGTTTCACGGAATCGGTAGCTATCTCCGAGCTGCGTTCACTTGCCGACGACGAGAACGCCGCGCGTGAGCAGGCAGGCGGAACGAGCGGTGACAAGCTCCTTGTCTACGAGGACCAGGGGTCGGGTGCATTCATGCGCCTGACATGCTTCGGCGACTACGCCGAGCCCACCGTCTCCGAATCGTTGCAAGCCGGAGCAGATCTCGTGTCGTTCTCAGGCGACAAGCTACTTGGCGGCCCTCAGGCAGGCATCATCGTCGGTGCGAAGCCGCTGATCGCGCGCCTGAAGAAGAATCCACTCGCCCGCGCGCTGCGCCTCGACAAGATGACGCTCGCCGCGCTCGAGGCCACGTTGCGACTCTACCTGAACCCTGAGAATGCGCGGCGCGAGGTTCCCACCCTGCGCATGCTCACCGAAACCGCCGATGAGGTCTGTGTCCGCACCAAGAAGCTTGCGAGTATGCTGAAGAAAGCGCTTCCCGCCGACGCCTGCGAGGTTTCCATCGTCGAGGAGATTTCCCGCGCAGGAGGCGGTGCGCTGCCCATGTGCGACATCCCCACCTATTGCGCGCAGGTCAGGTTCTTGCGAGGCAACGCACTCTCATGCGATCGGCACCTTGTTTCGGAGCGCCTCGTTCCTGTTGTGGGGCGCTTGAAGAAAGACATGCTGCTCTTCGATGGCCGAACCGTGCTCGACGAGGAAGAGATGCAGGAAATCGTACGCGCCTGCGCCGAGTATTTCGAAGGGATCGACCGATGAAGAACCATGACCTCGTCCTGGGAACCGCAGGGCACATCGACCATGGCAAGTCCTCGCTCATCCTCGCGTTGACCGGCACCGATCCCGACCGCCTCTCGGAGGAGAAACAGCGCGGAATCACCATCGAGCTTGGCTTCGCGCGCCTTTCCCTCGACGACGGCACCACCTTAGGCGTAGTCGACGTCCCCGGCCACGAGAAGTTCGTCCGCCAGATGATTTCAGGTTCGACCGGCATCGACATGGCGCTTCTGTGCATCGCAGCAGATGACGGTGTCATGCCGCAAACGACCGAGCACTTGGCCGTGCTGGAGCTGCTGCGCATCCCCACGCTCGTCGTCGCGCTCACAAAGACCGACCTCGTTGACGACGAATGGGTCGAATTCATGATCGACGAGGTGAAAGGCCGCCTTGCGGGCGGGCCCTACGAGAGTGCCGAAATCATTCCCGTCTCGAGCCGCACGGAAGAGGGGCTCGACGATTTGAAGGCGGCACTTGGCCGCGCAGCGAAAGCGACGAAACGCCAAAAGGCATCCGACACCGCTCGCCTTCCGATCGACCGCGTCTTCACGATCAAAGGTGCAGGCACGGTCATCACGGGAACGCTCTGGAGCGGCACCATTTCCACAGGTGACGAGCTCGAAGTGCTCCCGAGTGGACGCGTATCCCGCGTGAGGAGCATCCAAATTCACGGGGAGAGCGTCGATTGCGCCCAGGCTGGGCATCGCGTGGCGCTCAACCTGAATGCGCTTTCCACCGACGAGGTACGCCCAGGCGATTTCCTCGCGGCACCCCATACCGTCACCGCGACCGATCGTTTTGACGCCGATTTCACCTATCTCGGCTTCCCTTCGTCCGATAAGCCCCTCGAAAGCGGGGCGCGCGTCCACGTTTCCCACGGAACGCGCGAGGTCACAGGGCGAATCCTTCGCATCGGGAACGAGCAGGGCTTCAAGCCCGGCGAGCGAACCTATGCCCAAATCCGCCTCGACGAGGAGCTTCCCGTATCTTGGCAAGACCATTTCATCGTGCGGTCGTACTCCCCCGTTCACGTCATTGGCGGCGGCGTCGTGCTCCGCGCGCACCCCAAGCGCTCGACCACGGCGACCCCCGAGAAGATTGCGCTCCTCGACGCCTTACGCGACGGAGACGGCAATCGGGCGGCGGAGTGCGCGTTCAACCTTGAGAAGGCGCCGGTAACGTGCGAGGGTATCGTCCATGCAGCAGGATGCACTCAAAAAGCAGCGCAGAGCGCACTCGAGTCGCTCGAGAAATCGCGCAAGGCCGTCCGCCTCTCATCCGGTCAGGCAGGCGCAGTCGAGTACTTCACCACACCGCGCTATGTGCAGAAGATGCGCTCGGCGATCGAAAACGCCCTGCTCACCTTCCACAACGAGAACCCGACGTCGACCGGCATATCAAAGGAAGCGCTGCGCCAGAAAGCAGCCGCCCGCCTTTCCGCCGACTGTTTCGACGCTCTCCTGTCCGATGCGCAAGCCACCAAGCACGCTGTTGTCAACGGCGGCGAGGTTTGCCATCCCCAGGCGGGAGCTGGAGCTCAGGCACTGGAGAAGCAAGCCGCAGAAGCCCTGCTTACCGCACTTCGCGAGGCTGACGGGTCCCCCGCGACGCTCGATGAGATCTTCTCGAGCTGCAAGATCGAGCCTGCTCTCGGCCGACGCGCCATGGCTTCCCTCGAGAAAGCAGGCGAAGCGATGCGCGTCACGAAAGAGCTCGCTTTCGCTGCTGAAACGCTCTCCCAATTTGAGCAGGCGGTTCGCACATGCCTCGCCAACGGGGCCTCAGCGAGCGCCGCGGAGCTGAGGGACGCCATGGGCACCACCCGAAAGTACGCCATCCCCCTGTTGGAATACTTCGACGACAAGGGCATCACCCGCCGCTCAGGCGACGAGCGCGTGCTGACAGGAAGATAGCGCAGCGCGTCCAGCGAGATAACGGCGCCGCACCACGCCGCGTGCCCAGCGAGCGCCCATCTCCAAGAAAAAGGCCTCAGACGGACCATTCCGCCTGAGGCCTTCGATGTTATGCGCGCTGTTTTCCCTTAGAGGGATGCGACATAGCGCTCGAGATTCTTCTTCAGTCGACCGAGGAAGCTTTCGCCCAAAGCGGAAAGCTCGGCATCATCCTTCGTGATATACCCGAGATGGATGGTCACATCCGTCTCAAGCGGGACGGTCGTCAGCGCCGGACCATCGGCGATGCCCACGAGGATGCCGCTCGTCACCGTATAACCATTGAGGGCGACGCAGAGCTCGGAGAGCGAGGCACGGTCGGTCGTTGCTATCTTCTTTGCGCATGCAGGGTCGCACACCGCTTCTTCCGCGAATTCAGCAGGAGCGTCTTTACCCTGGTCAAAATAGATATACGGCCAATCGGCAAGATCGTCCAACGTAAGCGACTTCGCATTCGACATCGGGTGGCTCGAGGGCAGGGCCACGCGCGGCGCCGACTGCACGAGCTCGGTGTATCGAACGCCCGCTGCTTTGAACGCCTCGTCAAGAGCGGCATCCGAAGCGGACGTCTTGAGCAGGATGCCCAGTTCGCTCACTCCTCGCGCGACGTCGTCGATAACGCCCTGCGTCGTGCGGTCGCGCAGCGC
>USJN01000011.1 GCA_900554945.1 uncultured Coriobacteriaceae bacterium
GCCTAGGCTGACGGGGTGAGGAACATGAATAAAACGATAAAGCACATGAGAGAGGCTAAAAGCTCGGCCAATTGCACATCATGGGGCAATAAGATTGTCTCTGTCGTGCTGTCCGTTGTCTTGCTCGGGTTCGGCTGGCCTGCCGTGAATCCTGCCGAGGTGTATGCGGAAGATGGCGCTGCCAATGGCGGAGGGAGCTCCCAGCTGGTTGGCGACTCCGCAAGCAACGCGGCATCGACCGGCGAAGGGGCCGGCACCGCCTCTCGTGCAAACGGTGAATCTGCCGGGAGCTCTTCCCCTGCCCTTGCGGGCGTGGAATCCGACGCTGCGGGCGATAGCGGCAATCCCAACACCCCCCCTCAACCACTAGTAGCACAACCAGCAAGGGGGCTGCTGATCCTTTCGCCGCCTCGGACGCCACGGTTGCGCAGTCTCTTTCCATCACCGGCTCCGACACTGTTGCCCAGTTCTCAACCGCACAACTGACGGGAACGACGAGCCCCGCAAATGCTGAGGGGGCTTACGTCTGGTCCTCGAACAATGACAACATCCTCACGGTCGACCAAAGCGGAATGGTGACGGGCGTCCGCCAAGGCGCCGCAACAGTCACGCTGAGCTATACGAGCCCGGACGGCAACACCACGCTTGCGGCGGCACACGACGTGACGGTCACTTCTCCCACGGCTGCAACCCATAGCGCCCTCTTCTATTACCTGAACAACCCCAACGGATCGCTCGATTCCACCAGTACAACTCAGTGGACCAGCCTCGGTAGCGGCAGCGTGAACCTCACCGGGCTCAACAGCAGCAATTTCCCAAAAGATAACGGTGATACAGCCATTTTCGATCGCGTTTCCGATCGTGTGATCACCTGGCCCGACGAATCAACGGGGGACGAATACCAGGTTGCTCGCGGAAGCAGCGATTGGAACAAGATCTTCAAGGCGTACAAATCGGTAATCGAGGGGATGCTGCCGGGCGTCACGGTGACCGATGATGACGTGGAATCCATCAGCATCAAGCCGTATAAGCTGACGAACAACAACGATGGCTACCATGTCGACTGCTCCGTGTCCATCACGTGCCGCAACCTGTTCAACGCCCGTTATTACGTCGATGATCCGACGACGCCGGGCGAGGGATTCCAGCTTGTCGCCTCGAAACTGACGTACCGCGAGGGTGATACCACCGACATCGCCGACTTCGCCGACGTGAGCCTTCCGCCTTCCAAGACGGTTGGCGGCATCGAGTATACCTTCAATGGCTGGTATACCGACCAAGCATTAACTCAGCAGGTGGAGCTTCCCTACACGATAGACGGGAACGTGAACTTCTACGCCAAGTACCTTTCGGGGCGCCAGGTTATCTACAATTTGGCGGGTGGAAGCTGGAACAACAGCGACGCTCTCGTGCATGCTGCCCAAGAGGGCTCGACGCAGACGGTGAAAGCCGAGCCTACCCGCGTAGGGTACGAGTTCGCTGGCTGGACCGTTTCGGGTCTCGATGGCGTGACGACGCTTGAAAGCGGCGCGAGCTTCACCATGCCCAACAACAACGTCACGCTCACGGCGACATGGAACGAGTTGCCCGCTTGCAAGGTGAGGTACCTGGAGCAGGGCACCGACAAGGAACTTTCTCCTGCTGACATGTTCTACGGGCACGCTGGCGATGTCGTGACGGCAACTGCGAAGAGCGACATCGAAGGCTATCACCTGGTCGATCCGACGCAGGCGTCTAGGGAAGCGACGCTCGTCGAAGGCGAGACGCCCGAAATCGTCTTCTACTACGAGAAGGACGCTGCCAACTATCAGGTGAATTATTTCCTCAATGGCACCGAGCAGAAGGTTGCCGACTCCGAGACGCTGAGCGCCCCGTGGGGGAGCGAGGTTGCGGCCTCCGATTTCGCGAAGGCTATCGACGGATATACCGTAGTGCCTGGTCAGACGGCAACTGCAACTGTCGAACTCGACGGCAGCACCGTCATCAACGTCTACTATTACCAGAATGTGACCCTCACGGCGAATTCGGCAACGAGGGAATACACGGGCGAGTCGCAGCGCGTCGAGGGTTACACCTGCGATGTCGCGGACGCCGCGTTTGCGGGCATTACGCTTCTGGGCGGCAAGGGAACCGATGCGGGCGACTATCCGTATACCTTTGCTTCTGGAACCGCTGGCACGGTGAGCGCTGACGGCAAGTTCATCGTTGCGAAAACGAATGACGGCAAGCTCGTGATCAGCCCGAACTCCCAGCAGGTCGTCGTCAAAATCAAGGGAAACACGGCCGGTGGGAAGTACGACGGCACGGAGCATAGCGTCGAGGGCTATGCCGTCTCCTACGTGATCGGCGGCGCCGAGAGCGTCGACGCCCCCGCCGGCTTCGACGCGGGCGACATCGCGTTCTCGGGCGCGGCGAGGGCCGCGGGCACCGACGCGGGCGGCTACCCCATGGGCCTTAAGGCGGGCGACTTCGGCTACGCCGGCAAGAACTTCTCGAACGTCAGCTTCGAGGTGGAGGACGGCCGCCTCGACATCTCGAAGCGTGCGCTGATCATCAAGCCCAAGGACACCTCCAGGGTCTACAACGGAGAGGCGCTCACGGCGAGCGAGTGGGAGGTCGCCGAGAGCTCGCCCGACCAGTTCCTCGCAGGCCAGGGCATCTCCAACCCCGTGTTCTCCGGCTCGCAGACCGCGCCGGGGACGAGCGAGAGCTCCATCGTCGGGTGGGACTACCAGGAGGGCACCAAGGCCGGCAACTACGAGATCCGTACTGAGAAGGGCACGCTGAACGTGACCTCGCGCGGAGCGACCGAGACCATTACGGTCGAGGCTAACTCGACGTCGGTGACCTACGACGGCGAGATCCATTCCGCCGTGGGCCTCAAGACTACGGAGTTCGTGGTCGGCGGGAAGACGTACACGGTCTCTGGCCTCTCCACCGAGGACCCGAGCGCGACCGACGTTGGTACCTACACCAACAACATCACCGGCACCGCCAAGGTGACCGATGCGGCCGGCAACGATGTGACGAGCGAGTTCGACGTCGAGATCAAGGACGGCTCGCTCGTCATCGACCCCGCTGAGGTGACCATCCGCCCCAAGGACGCGAGCAAGCCCTACGACGGCACGTCGCTTGTGGCGAGCGAGTTCACCGCAACCGGCTTCGTCGGGGGCGATGGCGTCACGGGCGTGACCTACGGCGGGTCGCAGCTCAACTCTGGGGAGAGCGAGAGCACCATCGCAGGGTTCGCGCCGGCAGGCTCCACCAAGCTCACCAACTACCGGATCACCTTGGGCAAGGGCAAGCTCGAGGTGACCGCCAACGCCGAGAAGGTCGTCGTAACCATCAAGGAGAACAGCGCGACGTTCCCCTACGACGGCGAGGCTAAGACTGCCGAGGGCTACAAGGTCGTAGGGATCTCCTCCGCCCTCTACAAGGAGAGCGACTTCGCCTTTGTGGGTGACGCCGCGCATAGAAGCGTCACCGCTACCGACGCCGGTGACTACGACATGGGCCTGCTCCCCAGTGACTTCGAGAACAGGAGCGCCAACTTCTCGAACGTGGTCTTTGCGATTGAAGACGGGCAGCTGCACATCGTCCCCGGTGCAATTGACGAGAACGCCGTCACGTGGGACGTCCACGACGTGCAGAAGGTCTACGACGGCGAGCCCCTTTCCGCCTACCATGCGCGCGCCCGGGACAAGCACGGCAACGAGCTCTCGGTCGAGTACAGCGTCGACGGCGTGAACTGGGTGAGCGACCCCTCGAAGGTCTCGCTGACGCATTCCGGTCACCTGCCCGTTGCGCTCCGCGCGACGGGGGCCAACTACGCGGCCGGCGAGTACGCGACGGGCTCTGAGAACGTCGCCATCACGAAGCGCCTCGTCACGCTGGAGTCCGGGGGCGCGGACAAGGCTTACGACGGCACGCCGCTCACTAACGGCGCCGTCAGCGTCACGCCCAAGGGCGATGGGGTCGGCTTCGTCGACGGCGAGGGCGTGGCCATCACCGTCACGGGCTCGCAGACCGACGCCGGCGAGAGCGACAACACCTTCTTCTTCTCGTTCAACGAGGGGACGAGCGGGGACGACTACCTGGTGACCGCGAAGTGCGGCAAGCTCAAGGTGACCGCGAACTCCCAGCAGGTCGTCGTCAAGGTCGTCGGGAACCGCGGCTCCTCCACCTACGACGGCACGGAGCACGGCGTCGAGGGCTACACCGTCTCCTACGTGGTCGGCGGCGCCGCGAGCGCCGACGCCCCCGCCGGCTTCGACGCGGGCGACATCTCGTTCGCGGGCACGGCGAAGGCGACGGGCACCGACGCGGGCGGCTACCCCATGGGCCTCAAGGCGGGCGACTTCGGCTACGCCGGCAAGAACTTCTCGAACGTCAGTTTCGAGGTGGAGGACGGCCGCCTTGTGATTGACCCCGCGACTCTCACTGTCACCACGCACGGCGCGTCGAAGCCCTATGACGGCACGGCGCTCACGGCCCCGGGGGAGATTTCGGGCTTCGTGAACGGCGAGACCGCTAGCTTCGCCGCCACTGGCAGCCAGACGCTTGTGGGCGCGAGCGCCAATTCCTACGCCATCGCATGGGACGGCACTGCTAAGGAATCGAACTACAACGTCGTGGAGGGCGCCATCGGTACCCTCGAGGTCACCCCGAGCCAGGTGGCAATCACCGTCACGCCGCGCGCCGGCAGCAAGGTCTACGACGGCAAGCCGCTGACCAGCGCTGGTATCGATGTCGACGGTCTGCCTGCGGGCTTCACGCTCGAGGCCGCGACCAAGGGCACCATCACGGACGCCGGCGAGCTTCTGGCCGCGATCGACGCTTCCACCATTGTGATCAAGAATGCCGCCGGCGAGGACGTCACCGCCCAGTTCGCCAATGTGACGTGCGGGAAGGCCCCGCTCATCGTGACCAAGCGTCCCGTGACGGTAACTTCCGCGACGGATTCCAAGGTGTATGACGGTGCCGCGCTCACCAAGCACGAGGCAATGGTGACGGCTGGGTCGCTTGTCGAAGGCGAGAGCTTCGGCTACGACTTTACGGGCGAGCAGACGGCGGTTGGCGCCTCCGACAACACCTTCACCGTAAAAGCTGGCGCGAACACGAGCCTCGACAACTACGAGATTACCCAGGTGAACGGCACGCTTACAGTTATCGCGTACACGCCGCCGGCACCTGGCCCTGGCACGGATGAGCCGACGCCCGGCCCCGGCAAGAATCCGTCGACGCCGAATCGCCCGACGAATTCTTCCGATGTGACGCCGTCGGGTTCGACGACGCCGGACGATATGGGTTCCGTCCCGACGGCAACCGATTCGAAGGCGACCACTACGCCGAAGAGCGCCGACAAGGCAACTTCCGGAAACGACGCTCAGTCGGAAGAGAGGCAGAGTCCCGATAGCGCATCGGGCGCTGAGCAGCCGACGAGCTGCTGGGTGCATTGGCTCATGCTTCTCGGCACCATTGCAACGCTGGTTTACGGTGCGGTCGTCTTGCTGCGCCGCCGCCGCATGACCGCCGATCTCGACAAGGAGATGGACGCGGTTTTGTCGGGCGCCAAGGAAGGAAGTGGCAAATAATGAAGAAGAGCAACTGGATTGGCCTCGCCATTGCCGTGCTGATCGACGTATTCCTTCTGTGGTTGTGGTTCTTCCTGGGCTTTAATCGGGTTGACAGCCCGCTTGACCTGGTGATTTCCATCATCTGGCTGGTGCTTATCGTCGCGGTTATCGTGGGAGTCAATCGCCTCGAGCGCCAGCGCGAGAAGCGGTTGCGCACCATCTACGTGTCGCCGACGGCGGTCTTCAACAAGGAGCGCGGCCTCGTGTCGCTCGGGTCCGCGGCGGCGGCACCGAGCGTCATGGAGGGCATCCTGAAGGATATGGAATACGGCTTCAATCTGAAGGAGATGCCGAAGCCGGAGGAGTTCGACTGCCGCTATGTCGTGCAGACCGACGAGTACAAGACGGCTGGCGGGGAAGGCGGCGAGCCGACCTGGAAGGGGACCGTTGTCGCGATCGACCGCGCGGCGGGCAACAGGGAGACACCGTTCTCCTCGCGCAGCGAGCTGGCGGCCGCCCTCGCGTAAGAGGCGCCGTCTTCCCGCTTGCCTTCCTGCTCGCCTTGCCGCTTGCAGTGTGGTCCCCTTCTTGCAGTTCCCGTAGAAAGCGAATAGTTCCTGCGCGTTTGGGGTGCAAAAGCGCTACCATGTGGCGTTGATTTCGAGAAAGTCACGAAGGGGACCCATGTTATCCGAACGAGTGCTCACCAACCTGGTCAAGGGCATCGCCAAGCAACACCTTGACCTGCATCCGACCGACGAGAAGTTCTTCCCCGGCCCGAAGCCCGGCGAGAAGTACATGCTCTACATGCACGTGCCGTTTTGCCAGGTGCTTTGCCCATATTGCAGCTTCAATCGCTATCCGTTCCGCGAGTCCGTTGCGCGTCCGTATTTTGAGAACATGCGCAAGGAAATGATGATGCTCAAGGACTTGGGCTACGACTTCGAGAGCCTCTACATCGGCGGCGGCACGCCGACCATCATGCTCGACGAGCTGTGCAAGACGATCGACCTTGCGCGCGACAACTTCAGCATCAAGGAAGTGTCGTCGGAGACCAACCCCAACCATCTCGTGCAGCCGTGGCTCAACGAGCTGAAGGGTCGCGTCCAGCGTCTGTCCGTCGGCGTGCAGAGTTTCAACAACGACCTGCTCAAACAGATGGACCGCTACCACAAGTACGGTTCGGGCGAGGAAATCTTCGAGCGCATCGGCGAAGCGGTTCCGTATTTCGACTCGCTCAACGTGGACATGATCTTCAACTTCCCCTCGCAAACCGAGGACATTCTCTTCAGCGACTTGGAGAAGATCGTCGAATGCGGCGCGCGCCAGACCACGTTCTCGCCGCTCTACATCTCGTCTGCAACCACGCGCAAGATGGTTGAGACGCTCGGGCGCATGGATTACAACCGCGAGTACCGCTACTACCAGATTCTCGACGGCGTGCTTGCCGGCGGCGACCACCCGTTCTTCGAGCGCGACACCATTTGGACGTTCACGCGCCTGAATGACCAGGGAAAAAAGGACGTCGAGCTGCCGTTCGAGGAGTTGCAGGTATCCTACAACGAGTACCCGGCGATCGGTTCGGGCTCGATCACGCACTTGAACGGCTGCCTGTACGTGAACTCGTTCAGCCTGCAGGAATACAACGACGCCATCCAGGCGGGGCACATGTCCATCATGGGCAAGTCGGTCATGGCGAAGCGCGATTTGGAGCGTTACTACTTCCTTCTGCATCTCTACCAGCTGCATCTCGACAAGCGCGCGTTCGAGCGCGAATTCGGCGAGCCGCTTGAGCTGGCGCTGCCGATCGAGCTGGCGTTCATGCGCGCGAACAGGTCGTTCGCAATCGACAACGACGACGAGCTCACGCTGACGACGAAGGGCCGCTACCTGACGCTCGTCATGTACCGCCAGTTCCTTTCGGGCATGAACAACCTGCGCGATCAGGCACGCGCGGCGCTTTCCGGCCCCGAGCGCGAGCTGCTCTTCGGGGACGGCGAACCCGAAATCCAGATGGCGTGCTAGGGGGCTTTCCTTCCTAGCGGAACAACCTTATAGATGGAAGCGAAGCGGGCGATCGGGATGATCGCCCGCTTTTGGTTTCGGGTTGGATTCGCTCCCTGCCGCCGATGCGGGGGCTTGGTCTTGCGGCGCTTGCGTTGTCCCAGGTCCAACACGTAGCAGGTGAGCCCGCTATCGCCTTCTATCGGTTTTGCAAGTAGCGCATGAGGATGGTCGCCGCCTCTGCGCGCGTCGCGTTGTCGATCGGGTTAAGCCACGCCTTGTTGCTTGTGTCGATCTTGCCGGAGATGATTCCCTTGTCGACAGTCCAGCTCAGGGCCGTTTTCGCCCATGAGTCAACCGCGTTGACGTCGGGGAACTGCCCAAGCTTCACGCCGTCGCTCGTGGGGTTCTTCCCGTCCATTCGCTTGGCAAAGTTCGCCAGCATGACGGCGATTTCCTCGCGCGTGATGGATGCGTCGGGGCGAAAGTCGTTGCTGTCGCCATAGCCCTTCACAATCTCGGTCGCGCGCGCCCATCGAATGGCGTCCCCGTAATAGCTGTCGTAGTCGACGTCGGCGAACGCGGTCGTAGACATGTCCGCCTGCGGGGAACCCTGAAGGCGCCACAGCATAGTGATGAGCTGCCCGCGCGAAAGCGTGTCGTTGGGCCCGAACGTGCCGTTATCGTAGCCTTTCATGATGCCGCGGCTCGACACGTACTCGACGGCCTGCAGGTACCAGGCGCCGTCTTCCAGATCGCTGAACGACTTGTTGGGCTCGGGTGTCGGGGTGGTGGAGCCACCGGGCGTCGGCGTCGGATTGCTGGGGTCGGGCTTGCTGTCGAGATAGGCGAGGCAGTCGGCGAGCTCGTTTCGGTAGCGATTCTGGTAGCTGGACACGTATTGGCTGTTCACGTAAGGCAACTCCGCCACGTGGTCGACGATGTAGTTGCACAACGTGGTGACGAACTCGCGGTCGCTCATCGTGCCGGAGAGTCCCGCGCCGTCGTAGTGCTTTCCATGGAGCGTGCCGCCGACGAAGAACTGCATGCCGCCCGATCCAAACAGGTTGCAAATGCCGCTGACCAGGCCTTTTACGCAATCGCTTCGGCTGTCCATATTGAAGGCGTGCGCGCTGTTGTTGCACAGGCGCAGCGCGAACTCGACGTATTCCTGGTAGAACCAGCCGTCCTGCAGGCGCGAGAATTCCTCGGGATTTGCCTGGTAAGCGGCGGACCACGAATCGTTTAGCCTCTTCCCCGTGTCGGTTAAGGCCTTCTTGCTCGAGTCGTAAAGCTTTACGCTCGAGATGTCCACGCTTGCGTCCTTCAGCCAGGCGAACATGGAATAGCGCGTTGGGCTGTAGTTGTAACAGGCGACGAGGAAATCCTGCAGGCCGTAGCGGTTGTCGAACTGGTAGCAGCCCATGGCGTGGTAGTTGTCGCCCGCGGAGAGGAGCATGTCATAGCCCTCGCCGCTCGTGAGCCTGTTGCCGCTCTCGTATTTCGTGAAGTAGAGGAATTCGTCCGAGAACGCGTCGTGCGGTGCGACGGTCGCGTTGAGGTTGACGCTTTGCAGGGTGATGCCCTCATCTTCTGCCTGGGCAAATGCCTGCCTGTCGATGGGGATGCGGGTGGGCGCAGGGGACGGGGCGTCTTCGCTTGCGGCCAAGGTCGAGCTGGCGGCTTCGTCGCAAAGGGAATTCGCCTGTTGCTTAGGGGAAGGCGAGGCGTCCTCGCTTTCTTCCTGTGCGAACGCCACAGCGGGCATGCACCCGGCAACAAGTGTGAGCGCGCACGCGATGGAGATGATTTTCATCCGTAGGTCGGTCATGGGGTCCTCGTTTCGTTTAGGCTGCGTTTGTGGGTAACGTGACGTGACCGTGTTTCCCCTGATTGTAGCGTAGGCTTTCTCCGTGCGTGCGCTTATCGCCGTCATTTTTCGAAATCATGGGCAAAAATGCAAGCTATGTTGCCATATATTGCGAATCGCCATATACTGCGTATTGCAATATATGGCGAAAAGAGGTTCTCATGGGCAAGGTTGCGAGCGCGGAAGCGGCGGGTAGCATCATTAGACGGATTCGCGAGGAGCGCGGAATCTCTCGGGCTTTTCTGGCGAAGCAAACAGGTATAGGGGCTCGCACTATTTATGCGCTTGAGCAGGGGGAAAGCGAAAACTTCGGATTGGGGAACTACCTGAAGCTGCTTGATGCTCTCGAGATCAACATGTCAGTCGATCTTGGTAAGCCGCTTAAACCGCCGACTGCTCTCGAGTCGTCGATTGAACTTCCCGAACTGAAAATGGCTGACATCTGGAGCCTCGACGGGGGTAACGAAAAATGACGACGGCATATAGCTATCTAGACGTATATATTGCGGGAGCCCTCAGCGGAAGGCTCGCCGAGGACGGCCACGGCGGATTATCGTTTGAGTACGACTCGGAGTATCAAGGGGTTCCCCTGTCGCTGTCGATGCCGGTTGGACTTCAGAGGAATGGCGATCGGGTCGTTCGTCCGTATCTTATGGGACTTCTTCCTGATGAGCAGAGTACGCGGAATGCAATCGGCCTTCGGTATGGGATATCCCCGAACAACCCATTTCGCCTGCTCAGCGCTATTGGGCTTGATTGTCCAGGCGCTGTTCAGGTTTGCCAGCGAGGGGCAACCTTGCCCTCGGAAGACGATCGGCGCGATTTGACGCCGCTAACCGACGAGGATGTTGAAGAGAAGCTTGCTGCTGTGCGGAGGAATGCTGCTGCCGCATGGATTGACGGATCGGAAACGGAGGGCCGCTGGTCACTTGCGGGCTGCCAGGCTAAATTCACTTTGCGCGAACAAGATGGCAAGTGGTTCGATTGTTCGGGCGCGGCGGCCTCGACGCATATCGTAAAGCCAGGGGTGGCTGGAATGAACAACCAGGCATTTGTCGAGTTTGCTTCGATGCGAGCGGCTGCGAAAGTCGGCTTGCCCGCGGCTGAAGTGGATTTCTGCATGTTCGGCAGCGAACCTGCTGTCGTGATAAAGCGCTACGATCGCGTGCGAGACGAGAAGGGACGCGTTCTGCGAATCCATCAAGAAGATCTTTGCCAGGCGCTCGCCGTTATGCCCGACGCAAAATACGCCGAGCAGGGAGGGCCGACGACGCCGCAGATAATCGACTTGCTAAAGGCGACAGGGAAGAATGCGCGGGAAAACGTCTACCGCTTCATTCTCTTTACCTTCTTCAACTATCTCATCGGCGCAACGGATGCGCATGCGAAAAATCACTCGCTCATGTTCCTCTCTCCTGATGACGTAAGAATTGCACCCCTCTATGACGTTGCGTCGATCGCCCCTTATCGTTCTTTGGCGCCATCGAAGAGGAAGCCTTTGCGCGCTGCGTTGTCTATTGGCGGCGAAAACAGGTTTGGAATGCTCGGTGCGAAAAACGTGAGGAAGATGGTCGCGGATTGCGAGCTTGAGGAGATCGGCCTCGATTCGGATTTGCTTTGCGGAAGGCTTGCGACTATGGCAGAGCTCGTTCCTGGGGCGTTGCGCGAAGTCGCGTCCGAAGTGCGTGGCGAAGATTTTCGGGATGCGGAAGATGTCCTGGCTTCGCTGGAAGACGAAGTTGCGCAAAACTGCGCGCGAGTTCTCGAGAAGATGTGACGGGCGTCTTTTGGGCGCGATCGATATTTCGAGGGTCAAGCAGCCCGCTTGCAAGGATGCCTCTTGCTCCGTGCGGGCCGGTTACGCAATCGGTAGGGTTGCGGTGAAGCTAGTGCCCTCTTCGTCGCTGCTCTTCGCGGTTATCGTGCCGCCGTGCTCTTCTGCGACTTCTTTCGCGATGGAAAGCCCCAGGCCAAAGCCGCCTGCGCCGCTTGTGCGTGCCTTGTCGGCGCGGTAGAAGCGGTCGAACACGTGCTGTAGGTCCTCCGCTGAGATGAGCGACCCCGTGTTGTGCACGACGAGGCATACGTTGCCATTCTGCGCATGCAGCTCGACGCGCACCTTCCCGTTGTCGCCGGCGTACTTGCACGCGTTGTCGAGAAGCGTCGTGACCAGGCGGCGCAGACGCTCGATCGACCCCTGCACGGCGATGCCCTCGTCCACGTCGCTTTCCAGCTCGATGGCGCGTTCGAATGCCACCGATTCGAACTGCAAAAGCTCGCCTTCTACCAGGTTCGACAGGTCGATGCGCTCCTTCGGCTTCGATTTCACGATGTCGGTCTCCTCGGCGTCGAGGCGCGCCAGGAGAAGCAAATCGGCGACGAGCCCCTGCATACGCTCGCCTTCTGCCTGCGTGCTTTCCACCCACTGGCTTTGGCTTGCGATGGTGCGCTCGGGGTGTGACATGAGAATCGACGTGTTCGCGAGGATAACGGTGAGCGGGGTCTTCAGCTCATGCGAGGCGTCGGCCACGAACTGCCGCTGCTGCTCCCACGCGCGCTTCACCGGGCGCAGGGCCCAGCGGGAGAAGAATACGCTGATCACGAAGAAGATGGCGAGTGCGACCACGCCGACGCCTGCAAGGGTGAGCGCGAGGGTCTGCCATCCGTTTGCGGAGCTGACGTCGGCAAACGCGACGCGCGCGATGCCGGTGTCGGAAGTGCGCTTCTCGTAAAAAAGGCCCAATTCGGAAAGCTCGCCTGAACCGTCGGGGGCATCCGCGAGCTGGGATATCGCTTTTTCGAGCACGTCGTCTGCAATCGATGCGGAAGCCGCCGACCCTGCGAGCGCGTAGCTGCCGCTCTTCAGGATGCGATACACCGCCACAGGGACATGCGGGCCGCTTCCCGCAGGTCCGCCGCCGATTTGCGGAGGGGTGCCATGCCGCGCGCCATCGTCTTCCTGGTCCCCGTTCGCCTGGTCGTCGGGGTTGCCCGCGTCCTGCCCCTGACTTTGCCCGGGGTCGCCCGTGTCTTGTTCCCGTGCGCCTTCCTGCTCCTGGACGTCGCCCTCAGTCAGCGCGCGACTCTTCGACTCCGTGAACGCGATGGCGTTGCTCATCGCTTCGTGCACGGAAGCCACGCTTTGCTGGTAGTTGATGACGCAGATGGCGGAGAAAATCACGGTGAGCACTACGGCCACGGTGGCCATGTTGAGCGCGATGAACTTGATGCGGAGCTTTTTCAGCATGGGAATCTCTTCGGGGAATGCGGCGCAGTCTTACGCGCTCGCGCGATTGTCGGTTGAGGCGCCTTCTGCGGCGAAGCGATACCCAGCGCCGCGCAATGTCTCGATGCGCGATGCCGAGCCGAGAAACTTCAGCTTCTTGCGCAGGAATGATACATAGGCTTCTACGTTATTCTCGTCGGCGGCTGCCTCCAGGCCCCACACTTTCTCGATCAGCGTGGCCTTAGACACCGCGGCGCCCGTGTTCGCCATAAGGACGCGGGCGAGCGAGAACTCCTTGTAGCTGAGGTGGATCGACTGGTCGCCGCAGGTCAAGTCGTGGCTTTCCAGATTCAGCGAAACGTCCCCCGAGGTGATCACCTCGAAGAGCACCTCGCCTTGGCGGCGCGTGAGCGCGCGCAGGTGCGCCATGAGCTCGGCTGGGGAAAACGGCTTGGTCATGTAATCGTCGGCGCCCGAATCGAGCCCGCAGATCTTGTCGGGCACGGCGTCGCGTGCGGTCAGGAGCAGCACGGGCGTGTTCACGCCGGCGCGTCGCAGGTTCGACACGACGGTGAACCCGTCCATCTTCGGCAACGTCACGTCGAGGATGACGACGTCGTAGATGCCGCTTTCCGCATAATCGAGCCCCGACTGCCCGTCGTGCACGGCGTCGGTGTTGTAGCCGCTTTCTTCGAGGATGCAGCAAAGTGCCTGGGCAAGGCGTACATCATCTTCGACTACGAGAATCTGCACAGCGCTCCTCTTTCACGTTCGGTGCTTTCTTGATTGGAATACTAGCACGGTTTTGCTAAGAAAACGCCTCGACGCGGGTCCTTGCGGGCGCCTCGCCGAGACGCGAACGGCCGCCACCGCCTCCGCGCTGGGGATCGTGGATGGGGCGGTTGCGGCCGTGAGGTTATTGTCGGGGACGATCCTGAAAACAACCTGAAAGAAACTGCCCGATTCTTAGGTTTGAGCGTTTCTTTCAGGGTTCTTTCAGGGGCGCTCCGTAGCATTCGGGGTGTCGGCAGGAGGGGGCATTTCCCCCTCCTCCCTTTCCTGTATCGGTGATCGGCCCCGCGCCGCCGACGGCACAACCGCCCAAGGGACGACTTTCCGCCCCTCTCCAAAAGGAGGCATATACCCATGACGAGCTATCAAGAGGTTTTCGAGCGCAAGGAAGTCAAGTACCGCCTCGATGCAAATCAGCGCCATGCGATGCTCGCGGCGCTCGAGGGGCGCATGGTCGTCGACGCCTACGGCACAACAAGCATCGTCAGCCGCTATTTCGACACGCCCGACCGGGCGCTTATCGAGCGATCGCTGGACAAGCCCCTCTATAAGGAGAAACTCCGCGTGCGCAGCTACGGCATCCCCGGCGAGGATGCCGAAGGTGCGGAAGGCGACGGCGCGATCTTG
>USJN01000012.1 GCA_900554945.1 uncultured Coriobacteriaceae bacterium
GGACCCGGTTGCGCGGCAAGCGCGCCGGCGCTCGGCGCCGTCGGCCGCGCCCTGCATGACGTCAGGAAGAAAGGAGTGCGCCATGGCGTTCCATTTCAAAGAACACCCCGCGCCCAAAAAGACCGTGCTCGAAGACGGCACCGAAGTAATCCGCACCTGCGCGTGGTCCCCTCCGGGATGCCACGCGGTCGGCTGCGGCATCCGCCTGTTCGTGAAGGACGGCGAACTGGTGAAGGTGGAAGGCGACCCGAGCCATCCGATCACGCAAGGCCGTCTGTGCCCGAGATGCATCGCGCTCGACGAGGTCGTCTACCACAAGGACCGTCTGCTGAGCCCCATGAAGCGTGCCCGCGAAGATCGCGGTAAAGATACGTGGGAGAAAATCTCTTGGGATGAGGCCTACGATTTGCTCGAGGAGAAGATTCGCGGCTTCCAGGAGAACTACGGTGCCGAGTGCATCTTCACGCTGACGGGCACGGGTCGCGAGTCGACGCTTTATGCCCCGGTGTACGGCCCGGCTATCATGAACACGCCGAACGGTGCATCGACCTATCCGTTCTCGGGCGAGGCGTGCTACGGCCCGCGCGCTACCATCGTGAACTACCTGCTGGGTGCAGGCGTGCCCGAAATCGACTCCGCGCAGTTCTTCCCCGATCGCTACGACGATCCGCGCTGGGTTTGCCCGAAGTACATCATGGTGTGGGGCAAGGACCCGCTCTACTCGAGTCCCGACGGATTCTTTGGCCACAGCATCATCGATATCATGAAGCGCGGTGCGAAGATCATCACCGTCGACCCGCGCTTGACCTGGCTCGGTGCGCACTCGGAATACCACCTGCAGCTGCGCCCCGGCACCGATGCCGCCGTCGGCATGGGCTTTTTGAACGTCATCATCTCCGAGGACCTCTACGATCATGACTTCGTCGAGAAATGGTGCTACGGCTTCGAGGAGCTCTCCGAGGCGGTGAAGCCATGGACGCCCGAGAAGGTCGAGGAGGTTTCCTGGGTCGATCCTGAGCAGCTTGTGGGAGCCGCACGCGCCTTCGCGACGAATGCGCCTTCTACCGCGACCTGGGGCGTTGCGCTTGACCAGTCCAAGCAGTCCACGCAGGCGGCACAGTGCTTCATGGCGATTTGCGCCATTTGCGGCTACATCGACGTGCCCGGCGGCATCACCATCACGAAGCCTACGAGCTTCATCGGTCAGTGGCGCTACGACATGTCCGACACGCTCACCGAGGGCATGGCGGAGAAGCATATCGTTGACCCCACGGGCAAGTACCGCATGTTCAACACGGGCGCCGCCATGGGCGGCGTTCAGGGCGACACGCTTCTGAACTGGCTCGAGGGCATGTACAAGGATTATCCCGAGTATTACCCGCTGCGCATGTGCTGGCTTATCGGCTCGAACCCGCTCGCCTGTATGGCTGACCAGCCGCAGCATTGGTACGCGGCGATGAAGGACCTCGATTTCATCGTGGCTCAGGATATCTTCATGACCCCGACCATCATGGGCCTGTGCGATTTGGTTTTGCCGCTTTCGACCTTCGCCGAGCACGATGGCCTGGTCACGCCGAACTACGGGCGTAACCAGCACTTCGTGGGCGCTATGAACACCGCGGTGGAGAACCCCAACACGAAAAGCGACCTCGAGATCTTGGTCGACATGGGCAAGCGCATACGCCCCGAGATCTGGGGAGACTTCACCACGATCGACGACTTCTTCGACACCAAGCTGAAGGAGAACTACGGCTACGGCATCGAGGAACTGCGCGAGAAGTCCGTCATCCAAGCCGACTACAAGTACCGCAAGTACGAGACGGGCGATTTGCGCGACGACGGGCAGCCCGGTTTCCAGACGGTCACCGGCCGCGTGGAGCTGTACTCCTACGTGCTCGAGGCCTATGACGAGAAGCCGGTTCCCTATTTCGAGGAACCTGACTACAGCCCCGTGTCCCAACCGCCTGAGGTCGTGGAGAAATATCCGCTCGTCTACACCACGGGCGGCCGCCACATCAGCGCCTTCCACTCCGAGCACCGTCAGGTTCCCTCGCTGCGCGCGCTGCATCCCGATCCGCTCGTGACCATCAACCCGGCAACGGCCGAGAAGTACGGCATCCGCGAGGGCGACTGGGTGCGCGTCGACACCATGTTCGGCAAGTGCACGCAGAAGGCGCACCTCACCTACGAGGTCAACGAGAAGACCATTCACGTGGAGCATGCCTGGTGGTTCCCTGAGCAAGACGGGGAAGCGCCCAATCTCTTCGGCGTGTTCGATGCGAACGCCAACAATCTCATCCCACATGAGAGCGTCGGCGTCACCGGATATGGCGCGCCGTACAAGAACGGCATCTGTTCCATCACGCGCGTCGACAGCATGAAGGATTAGGGGGTGTGCGACATGCAACATGCGATGATCATCGATTACAAGTACTGCACCGGATGCGAGTCCTGCGTTGTCTCCTGCGCGAAGGAAAAGGGCCTTGGCGCTGAGGAGTGGGGCATGAAGGTCGAGCAGATCGGCCCGAACAAGATTGGCGGTAAGTGGGAATGGGATTATGTCCCCGTGCCGTCCCGGGCGTGCGATCTGTGCGCCGAGCGCCGAGAGGCGGGCAAGGTGCCGCTGTGTGAGTTGCACTGCCTGGCGAAATGCATCGAGATCGTTCCCGTTGAGGACGTCTCGAAGCGCTTGTCCGACCTTGGCGAGCACAAGGTGTGCTGCTTTATGCCGTAAGGCATCGTAAGGAAGCTATCCATCCCTCACATGCGCGGTCCGTTTCCCTCGCTTAGACGGACCGCGCACTCCCCAAACAGCGAAAACCCATCATTTTCATTTGACGCGCAATGGCGTGAAGGAGGTTCTATGCCTCAAAAAAGACAAGGCTTCACCACCATGGTCGACCTTGCCGAGTTCGAGAAAACCACCTGGACATTTCTCGTAAACATCAAGATGACCTGGCAGTACGACGGGATGGCATACCTGTTTCGCGAAGCGGGAATCCCACTTTACGGCATCGACCGCGGAACGACGAAGATGAACCACCCCATTGCAGCGATGGCAATCCCCATGAGCAAGGACAAGAACTACGGGGTTGACATATACGTGCCCGCCGATCGCAAGAAGAAGGCGGCTTCCCTTATCGAGGACGAGGAGAAGCTTGCCCGCGCGGCCGAGCTCGAAGCCGAGGTCGGAGGCGAGGCGCATGCGAGATTCAACGAAGAGGCGACGGAGAAGAAGGCGTCGTATCTCGAGATGAAAAAGGAAAGGAGGAGGGCGAAAAGGGGACTTGTTTTCACGAAACTGCGCTCGCTCGGCGGTAGCGCGTCATAAGGGGACGCTTTCGCCGGTCGATCGCAACGATCCGATTCGATTGTTATCTCAGAAAGGAAGCGGCAATGCTTCAAACCATTGAAGATACCGCCCCGTCGAAAAAGGGGAACGGCCTCCATTATGCATTCATTATTTGCCTCGGAGGCTTTTTAACGCAGGCTATCGTCTTGAGCTGTCAGCGACTTCCTGCGGTCGCGCTCGAACCGATTCGTCAGACGCTCGGTGTGAGCTACGCTGATGTCGGTCTCATCACCTCGGTGTTCATGATCTTCTACGCGGGCTTGTCGATCGTGTGGGGCATGCTCGGCGACAAGATCGGCACCCGTTGGGCGATGACCATCGCCTGCGGGCTCGCCTCGATCGGCGCGCTGCTGTTTGGCTTCTTCGCCCAGTACGGGCTGCCGGTTGCGATTGGCACCTGGGCTATCGCGGGCGTCGGCACGGCCGGCTTGCTCATGGCCATCTTGCCGAAAATCGTCTCTCGCTGGTTCGCCCCGCATCGTCGCGGCTTCGGCATGAGCCTCATCACGCCGGGCGCGAACTTCTCGGCGATTATCTTGGGCATCATCGCTCCGCTCATCATCGGCGCGATGGGCTGGCAGTGGACCTACGTGATCTTCGGCATCGTGTTCGCCGTGATCACGGTCTTCGTGGCGGCATTCTTCCGCGAAGGACCCGAGGAGAAGGGCCTTGCGCCCTACGGCGCCCCTGCAGGTACGCAGGCTGCTCCCGCGCCGAAGCTCGAGGATCAGAAGTCGGGCAAGGTTGGCGCAGGCGAGGCGCTCAAGCGCGTGCTCAAGATGCCGATTTCCTGGCACTTCGGCATCTTCTACATCGTTTATCAGGTTGGCTACATGGCAGCGACCCAGTACTACGTGGCATCCATCCAGTCTGCAGGCTTTGATCTGGCATCCGCGTCGCTTGCCATTACCTGGGGCGGCATCCTGACCATCATCTGCGAGCTTATCCTGGGCACGCTCTCCGACCATGTCGAGCGCAAAAACGTCATCGCTGCGGTGGTCGCGCTCTCCGGCATCTTCGGTCTGGCCTACTTCTTCTACCTGACGAACACGCCTTCGCCCTCGCTTATGGTCTGCTGGATCTTTGTCGCGATCATCTCTGCGACGACGAGCGTCATCACGGTCATCATGACCACGGCAGGCGAGTACTACACCGACGACATCCGCGCCACAGGCACGGGCTTCATCGGCACGGTAAACGTCGTCGGCCGCTACCTCGGTCCGTGGCTTGCCGGTATGCTCATCGACGCAACGGGCGTTGTGGGCAATTCCTTCGGCATCGTCGGCGTGACGATGCTCGTAGCGGCGGTCATCGCATTCACCTTCCCGCGCCTTCGCAAGAAGGAGGCGTAAGAAAAAGCCTCGGGGCTCAAGCTCCTGCGCTGCCCGCCGTAGCGATTGGGCTTGAGAACGAGTCGGTTTCGACGCCAAGGCATGAGAGCCGGCAGCTGCACTAAGTGTGCGGTTGTCGGCTCTTTTTGTGCATTCGCGAACCTTGAGATTTCGTTTCGTCGAGGCGTATCGGAGCGTGGTATACTAGCCAAGCTTATGGAAAAACCCATAGGCGGTAAGTAATGTTGGCCCCCGAGACATGTTTTTTGCGCGGCCGGCAGCCTTCGGGCGGGTCGGTTTCCACTACGTACGAACATGGTTTACACGTAAGCAATCAATCATGGCGAAGGGTCCCCGGAATTTGAAGGTTCGAAAGGGGTCCGTTTTGACCGAAATTAAGAACACTTCCGTCATCGACTTCACCGACATTTCCGACGAGGAAATGAACAAGATGATCGATGGCACGCTGACCGACTTCGACGAGGGCGATCTCGTCGACGGCACCGTGGTGAAGATTGAGCACGACGAGGTGCTCGTCGACATCGGATTTAAGAGCGAGGGCGTTATCCCCGTTCGCGAGCTCTCCATCCGCAAGGATGCCGATCCGTCAGAGATTGTCAGCCTTGGCGACAAGATCGAGGCTCTCGTTCTCCAGAAGGAAGACAAGGACGGTCGCCTGATCCTCTCCAAGAAGCGTGCCGAGTACGAGCGCGCCTGGATCAGCGTCGAAGAGAAGTTCAAGGCCGGCGAGACGGTCACTGGCGAGGTCATCGAAGTCGTCAAGGGCGGCCTCATCCTCGACATCGGCCTTCGCGGCTTTTTGCCCGCATCCCTCGTGGACCTTCGCCGCGTGAAGGATCTCGACATGTACCTGGGCACCGAGATCGAAGCCCGCGTCATCGAGATGGACCGCAACCGCAACAACGTCGTGCTGTCCCGCCGCGTGCTGCTTGAGGAAGGCCGCAAGAACGAGCGCGCCGAGATCCTCGCGAAGCTGTCGAAGGGCATGCGCCTCAAGGGCACCGTTTCCTCGATCGTCGACTTCGGCGCGTTCGTCGACCTCGGCGGCATCGACGGCCTCGTGCACATCTCCGAGCTGTCCTGGAACCACGTCAACCATCCCTCCGAGGTCGTCAAGGTCGGCGACGAGGTGGAGGTCGAGGTTCTGGACGTCGATCTGCAGCGCGAGCGCATCTCGCTCGGCCTCAAGCAGACGACGGAGGATCCGTGGGTCAAGCTCGTCGAGAGCTACCCGGTGGGCACCATCGTCGACGGCAAGGTGACGAAGATCGTGCCGTTCGGCGCGTTCATCGAGCTGGGCCAGTCCATCGAGGGTCTGGTGCACATCTCCGAGATGGCCATGCGCCACATCGACACCCCGGCTCAGGTCGTGAAGGCCGGCGACGAGGTGAAGGTGAAGGTCATGGAGATCAACCCCGAGCGTCGCCGCATCTCCCTGTCCATGAAGGCCGCCGCGGCCGACCTGGGCTTCGAGATCGAAGTGGACGAGTCCGTCCAGGTCGAGGAGAAGCCGGCCAAGAAGCGCGAGAAGAAGGCTGAAAAGCCCGCCGAGGAGCAGGACGCTGAATAGCTCCAACTCGCATAGCGCGAATATGAAGGAACCCGTCATCTGGCGGGTTCCTTTTTTCGTAAAGGGGCGGGTAATTTCGATGGCTATTTGCCTATTGCGTCGTTTCGCCTTCGCCCCATGAGGCACTAATACGTGTATTATGGTACGCAGAAGGTGCCAAACGTACGAGGAGGCAGGTCATGAAAAAGCTGTTCATCATCGGTGGGATGGGCGCTGGCAAGTCTACAGCCAGAAAAGCCCTCGTTGAGCAGGGGCTTCCTTATGTTGATTTAGATCATGTCGGGCATGAGGTGCTCGCCTGGGACACGGTGAAGGATGAGATTCGCGAAACCTTCGGGGACGATGTCTTCGGCGAAGACGGGGCGATCGACCGCAAGAAGCTCGCGGCGAAGGCGTTCGCGTCGCCGGCGGAAACGCGCAAGCTTAACCGCATCACGCTTCCTCGCATCGAGGAGTTGTTCTCCGACCGCATCGATGAGTTCGAGCGCCAGGGGAACAAGGCCGTCGTGGTCGAGCAATCGGTGTTCAAGAACCGCCAGGGCTCGCTTGCCTATTGCGCCGATGTGGTGATCGCCATCATCGCGCCGCTCGAGCTGCGCGTTGAGCGAGCGGTGGCCTCGGGATTCTCTGAGGTTGACGTGCGTCGCCGCATTGCCCGTCAAATCACGGATGCCGACCGCATCGAGGCTGCAGACGTCGTCTTCAGCAACGATAGCACGCCGGAGGTGCTGCGCGACAAGATGCTGAACTGGTGGAAAGAGTACGAGAAGACCATTTAAGTTCGAACACTTGTTCTAGTAATGATTCTGTGATAGACTAGCCTTCCCGAAACAGGGGAAGGCTAGTTTTTATTTGGCGCCGGGTGCGGGGGCTTGGGAGTTGCCTCCTCTCGGTGAAGGACGTGGTGCTCTGATGTCAACGCATCTTCAAAATATCGAAGGCCTGGAAATGGAAGGCAAGCTACCGGAGGTTCGCTTGTCCAACACGCCGTTCCAGGTCCTCTCGCCGTACGAGCCAGCGGGCGACCAGCCTAAGGCTATCGAGGAGCTTGCCCGTGGCATCGAAGAGGGCATGCGCTACCAAACGCTTCTAGGCGTCACGGGCTCGGGCAAGACGTTCACCATGGCGAAAACCATCGAAGCGGTTCAAAAGCCCACGCTTGTCCTCGCCCCCAACAAGACGCTTGCCGCGCAGCTTGCAAGCGAGCTTAAGGAGTTCTTCCCGAACAACTCGGTGGTGTATTTCGTTTCCTACTACGATTACTACCAGCCCGAGGCATATGTTCCCTCTTCCGACACGTTCATCGAGAAGGACGCCTCGATCAACGAGGAGGTCGAGAAGCTGCGCCATGCGGCCACGTCCGCTTTGCTTTCGCGTCGCGACTGCATCGTGGTTGCCTCGGTGAGCTGCATTTACGGCATCGGCAGCCCGATGGATTACGCGGGGCTGGCTGTCTTTCTCGACAAGGAGAAGCCGGCCGAGCGCGACGACGTCATCCATGAGCTAATCGACATCCAATACGACCGCAACGATTACGAGCTCAAGCGCGGCACCTTCCGCGTTCGCGGCGACTCACTCGATGTGTTTCCGCCCTACGCCGACAACCCCATTCGCGTGGAGTTCTGGGGTGACGAGGTTGAGACGATCGCCGAGATCGACAACGTCACGGGCGAGGTACTCAACGAGTACGAAGCGCTTCCCATCTGGCCCGCTTCCCACTACGTAACCGCACGTCCGAAGCTTGATCGGGCAATCGGCACCATCCAAGACGAGCTGCGCGAGCGATTGCAGCAGTTCAAGGAGGAAGGCAAGCTTCTCGAAGCGCAGCGCTTGGAGATGCGCACGAATTACGACCTGGAAATGATCGAGACGATGGGCTTCTGCTCGGGGATCGAGAACTACTCGCGCCATCTTGACGGGCGCGCTCCGGGCGAGCCCCCGTATACGCTCATTGATTACTTCCCGAAAGACTTCCTGTGCATCATCGACGAGAGCCACGTCACGGTACCGCAGATTCGCGGCATGCACGAAGGCGACCGCTCGCGCAAGATCACGCTCGCCGAGCACGGTTTTCGCCTTCCGAGCTGCCTGGATAACCGACCGCTGCGCTTCGACGAGTTCGAGGATCGCGTCCCGCAGTTTGTCTATGTGTCCGCGACGCCCGGCGACTACGAGGAGAAGGTGAGCCAGCAGACGGTCGAGCAGATCATTCGCCCGACCGGCTTGCTCGACCCCGAGATTATCGTGCGCTCAAGTGCGAGCCAAATCGACGACATCATCGACGAGGCAAAGGAACGGGCCGAACGCGACGAGCGTACGCTTATCACCACGCTCACCAAGAAGATGGCGGAGGATCTGACCGACCACCTCCTCGATCGCGGCCTGAAGGCGCGCTACATGCATTCCGACATCGCCACGCTCGAGCGCGTCGAGATTCTCAGCGCACTCAGGCGCGGCGAGTTCGACACGCTTGTGGGCATCAACCTCTTGCGCGAGGGCCTCGACTTGCCCGAGGTGTCGCTCGTGGCCATCCTCGACGCCGACAAAGAAGGCTTCCTGCGCAACTACCGCTCGCTCATCCAGACGATCGGCCGTGCGGCTCGAAACGCGAATGGCCAGGTCATCATGTATGCCGACAAAACGACGGACTCCATGGACAAGGCTATCGCCGAAACGAGGCGTCGCCGTGCCATTCAGATGGCCTACAACGAGGAGCACGGCATCACGCCGCAGACTATCCGCAAGAAGGTCAGCGACATCATGGGTTCGGTCGCGGAAATCTCGAACACGACGGCCGAGCAGGTGAACAAGGAGCTTGCCTCGCTGTCGAGGGAAGAGGTGCTCCGCGTCATCTCAAGTATGGAAGACGACATGGCGGCGGCATCGCGCGAGATGGATTTCGAGCGGGCGGCGAGCTTGCGCGATCAAGTGGTGCAGCTGAAGGCCCAGTTCGAAGGCTCAAGCGAGGACGACGTGTTGAAGGAGTTGAAGCGAAGCGCTCGAAAGGGGAGCGCGTTCGGCAATCGCAAGAACGCAGCCTATGGTTCGAGCCGCAGAAGCTAAGCGCGCGGCTTGGCGATAGAGGGCCCTCGTGCTTACAGCTCGTCGGTGTCGAGCCAGATGGTGAAGGGCCCGTCGTTAACTAGCGATACCTCCATCATCGCGGCGAACTCGCCCGTCTCGACGCGAAGCACGTCCTTGCGCGCCTGAGAGACGAACAGCTCGTAGAGGCGTTTCGCTTCGGCGGGCGCGCCTGCGTCGGTAAAGGAGGGGCGATTCCCCTTCTTGCAGCTGGCATAAAGGGTGAACTGGGAAACGACGAGCACCTCGCCTGACACGTCGGCGAGTGAAAGGTTCGTCTTGCCTGCCTCGTCTTCAAAGATGCGCATCTTCGAGATTTTGCCCCACAGCTTGTCGACCTGCGTTTCGGTGTCGTTCGTGCCGACGCCGAGCAGGATGAGCAACCCGGTGCCGATGGACCCGACGGTTTTCCCGTCGATATCGACCTGGGCATGGGTGACTCGTTGGATAAGGGCGCGCATGAATGCTCCTTTGGGTTCGCGTGCAATGAGTGAAAGTGTACTACGATGTGCTCCCTTTAGCATCTTCGGAAAAACAGAAACATTTGTTCGAAAGATATGACGAATCATAGGGTATACTGTGCGGCAAGAAACAAGAGGCATGGCCGTTAGGCCGCAGTGCCCTGCGTTGGGATTTGGGGAAGCCGCCTCAAGCGTCGAGGTGCGAGGCGTCGCGGCGTGTAGGAAGCTACCTCGGCACCGTGATGCGCGGTGCAGGGCAAGTTCGGGAAAGGGAGATGTGATGATCGACGAAATCCATGTCAGTAACGTGGCGCTCATTCGGGACGCGTCCTTTTCCCCCTCTCGCGGGCTCACGGCGATCACCGGCGAAACGGGGGCGGGAAAAACGGCGCTCCTTTCGGCATGCAAGCTCCTTGTTGGCGAGCGGGCAGACAAAACCGCAGTTCGCGAAGGTTCTGACGGCCTATCGGTCGAAGGCCGTCTCTTCTTCGACAGCATTGCCGACATCCCCGAGGGGGTAGAGCTTGAAGATGGCGAGGCAGTTGTTTGCCGTCGTGTCAGCATTGACGGCCGCTCCCGTGCGTCGATCAACGGCCACATGGCAAGTGCGAAGGAAATCGCTCGCCTTGTCGCGCCGACGCTCGATCTGTGTAGCCAACATGAGCATCAGGCCCTCATGCGCCCCGCAACGCATCTTTCCCTGCTCGACGCTTGGGCGAGGGATTCTGTTAGCAAGGCTCACGCCAACTACCTTTTGGCATTCGAAGCGGCGAAGCGCGCCGCTGACGAGCTTTCGCGCGTAAAAGCTGCTGGCGAGGCGTCGACGGCGAGGCTCGACGAGGCCCGCTTCACGCTCCAGCGCATCGACTCGGTCGGCGTTTCCGACGAAGGGGAATACGAGGAGCTTGCCGCGCGTCTCGAGAAAGCGGAAAACGCCGAATCGCTCGTGTCTGCGACGAACTGCGCCTACGAATCGCTTTCGGGTGAGGGAGGCGCCATCGATGCGCTCGATGCGGCGGCAAGCGCACTCGAAGGCGCTTCGCGCTACGATAAGCTGCTCGCTGATCTGGCGAGCTCGTTGCGCGAGTCGAGCTATGTGCTTGAGGACGTGTCCCGCGAGGCGCTGTCGTATCGCGATTCGGTCGAGTTCGACTGCGACGCGCTCGAGGAAGCTCAGGAACGCATGGCGGCGCTTCAAGGGCTCCTTCGCGCATTCGGTCCTCGCTTCTCCGATGTTATCGCCGCACGCGAGGAGGCGGCGGAGCTGGTCTCCCTCGTCGACGACGCGGAGGAGCGGGAACGGGCGGCGGTTCAGGCGCTCGAGGCAGCAGAACGGGAACTTGCCGAAGCGGCGTCGGCGCTCGATGCCGCCCGTCGCAAGATGGCGCCGCGCTTCGCCCAGGCTGTTTCGAAGGTGATGGCGCGCCTTGAAATGGGCAGCGCGTCCCTGGAATGCGAAGTGGGCGAGCTGCCGCGTGAGAAGTGGACGAAGGAAGGCCCCCATCAGGTTGAATTTATGTTTCGCCCCGGAAGCGGCATGCAGGCCCGCCCGCTTGCGCGCATCGCGTCGGGTGGCGAGGTCAGCCGCGTGATGCTCTCCATCAAGGTGGCGCTCGGCGAGGCGGACAGCGTCGACACGCTCCTCTTCGACGAGGTCGATGCTGGCGTTGGTGGTGCGACGGCGGTGGCGCTTGCCTCCGTTCTCGCCGATTTGGCAAAGACTCACCAGGTGATCGTGGTCACGCATCTGGCGCAGGTTGCTGTCACCGCCGATGTTCACTACGTAGTTCGCAAGACCCAAGGGGGCATGCCCGAGACCTCGCTTTCGGCTGTGTCGGGGGATGAGCGGGCGGCCGAGATTGCGCGCATGCTCTCGGGCGACGTGACAGATACTTCGCTTGCCCACGCGCGCGAGATGCTGCACAACGCTTCTGGCGAGTAACGGCAACGCTGTCGGGAATCTGCTTGAAAGGTGGAAGCCCGAACCTTGCCGCTGCATCTTCGCTAGTGCATTTGCGCGTACTCCCATCCGTGAGCTTAAACGCAAATAAAAAAGGCGGCCACCTGTGAGTTTCCCCTGATGACCGCCTTGGTCTTGCTCGATGCTTATTGCGCCGCAGCTCGCTACTTGTTCACGCTCGAGTCCGCGGGCGGGTCGTATTGCAGAAGCTCGCTTATCGTGACGAAGCGGTAGCCCTCCTGCTTCAGCTGAGGGAGCGCCTTCCTCAGCGCCTCGACGGTTTGCGAGCGGTCGCCGCCGCCGTCGTGCATGAGGATGACGCTTCCCGGCTTCGCCTTCATGATGCGGCTCGCGATGGTGTCCGCTCCGGGGCGTCGCCAATCCTCGGTGTCGACGTTCCATCCGATCTCGGCATCGATGTAGGGCTGCAGCGTCCAAACGATGTCGCCCTTGAAGTTGCCGCCGGGCGCGCGCATGATGCGGACGGGGTCTTCGCCGATAACGTCCTTAATCGCCTGAAAGCCCTTTTCAACCTCTTGAACCTGCTCTTCAGCGGTCATGTACGTCAAGTTCACACCCTGGCCGCTGCCGGCAGCGTGGTCCCACGTGTGCGTGCAGATCTCGTTGCCCTCGTCATGCGCGCGCTTCACCACGTCGGAGTGATCGGCAATCTGATTGCCGATGGTGAAGAACGTTGCGTGCGCGTCGTTCTCCTTCAGAACATCGAGGATCTCAGCCGTCGTGCCCTTCCACGGGCCGTCGTCGAAGGTGAGCGCGATCACCTTGTCATCGCCGGTGTTCGCGGTGTAGATCTTGTATTCCTCGTTCACTGCGGGGGTCGTGTCCTCGGTCACGGTCTTGCCGGAAACCTTGCCGGTCTTCGTCGTGCGCACGCCGTTCTGTCCGTCGATGTACACATGCAGCGAGCCGTTCCAGTAATTGTTGTCCTCGACGCGCTCGTACGGAATTTCCTCGGTGGACGAATCGTAATCCTCCGTGACATCAGCGCCGTTTTGGATGTCGACGGCATCTCCCTTCCTGACCTTCTTCGAGCCGTCGTTGGTGGCGTTCCCGTTGATGGTCGCGGCGAAGCGGTCGCCGCCGCCCTCGGTGATGACGCTCGCGTCAACGGCGAGCAGGTTGCCCGCCGTCGGGGAGGCAAGTCCGTCGTCGATGAGCTTGTCAATGGTTGTACCGTTGGAAACGGTGTGCTTCGCTCCGTTGACGGTGATGTCGAAAGTGGGCGGGTTTAAAACGAAGAACACGCCAATGCCGATGGCGATGATGAGCACCGCCATAACGCCGATGGCAACAGGACCGGGGCGCTTCGAGCGGCGCTCGGTGTAGCGGGAGTAGTCGTTGTAGACGGCGGCGTTGGCCGGGTTGTTTCGGTTCGCCTGCGCGCGAGAGCGATTGTACGACGCGGGTCGCACGTTCCCTTGGGCAGAGGGGCGATTCGCCGATGAGCTGGCGTGATTGCGCGAAGGCGCACCCTGCCGCATTTGCTGGCGAGGATTCTGCGAGGGGGTACGGTGCGGCGCGGGCTCGCGCCCAACCTGCGCCGCGCTCCGCGGTCTGGGGGCACCCTGCTGATGGGCGCTCGTTTGCTGCCGGGTGCCAGTGCCAGCGGGGCGCCTGCTCGAAGAGGCGTGTCGGGCGTTGTTCCCAGCGGTGCGATGATTCGGGTTTGCGTCAACTCGCCTTCTCGATGAATTTTCCCCAGGCTGCCGACTGTCCCGATAGTGGTCTCGGCTAAATTGATCCGTCATGGCGTAAAAGTGCTCCTTATGTAACTGAAGTGCGGATGGACACGCAATATTCCGCACCTGGAAACGATTATACGCATTCGCGCAGGGTTATGCCGCGCGGCGCTCCATTTCCGAAATATTCAAAAATAATTCTTGACATGTCGCTGCGCTTTGCTAAAGTGCGACTCACAACTTAATACGTTGAAACCGAGGAGGCGAAGATAAAGCCGTTAAAGCGCTTACAGAGAGCGGGCGTTGCTGGAAGTCCCGTAGAAATGCTGAGCGGTAAATGGATCGCCGAGGGAAAGGTGAAAGGTTGCAAGCCCGCAAGGGAAGCAGCCGAGTATCTGGACC
>USJN01000013.1 GCA_900554945.1 uncultured Coriobacteriaceae bacterium
CGAGAAGTCGGGCGCGCTGGATGACTTTTGGGGAAAGCTCGACGCGGGAACCGATGCGACGCTCGGTGTCGCGTCATCTGCGCGTCCCTTCCTCGCGAGCGCTCAGTTCTCGCGCTCGCCGCGCCCGACGCTCGTCGTCGTCGCAGGTGAGGATGCCGCTATTGCCTTCGCTCGCAATATGGCAGCTTATTTGGGGGAAGACCGCGTGCTGCTGTTCCCCGAGCGCTCCGACACCCCCTTCTCCCCGAAGACGCCCGATGCCCGCAAGGTCGCCCGCCGTATGGAGGCCGCCTTCTCGCTTGCATGCGGCAGGCCACGCGTCGTCGTCGCGAGCGCCCGTGCGCTCGTCAGGATGATACCGCCGAAAGAAAGCCTTGTGGCAGCACCCCTCGTGTTCGAGGCGGGGGTCGAGCTTGCCGACACGGCGCGGGAAGGCGAGGCGGCGCTTCCGAGCGCTGTGCGCGAGCGCTGCTGCGTTGAGTCTTTCGAGGACGTGGCCCGCGCGCTTGAGGATCGCGGCTACGCGAACACGGGCGAGCTCGACGGGCCGGGCACCTTCGCCGTGCATGGAGGCACGATCGACGTGTTTCCGGGCAACCTCACCTATCCCGTGCGCATCGATTTCTTCGGAGACGAAGTGGACGAGATCAGGCGCATCGTCCCCTCGACGGGGCAGACCATCTCCCCGCTCTCGCGCGTCGAGATATACCCTGTGCGAGAGTACTCCTGTTCAGCGGAGACGATCGCCCGCGCACGTAGGAAGATCGTGGCACCCGCGAAATCGAACGCGGTTTTGCGCGACATGCTCGAGAAGCTCGATGGCGGGCTTCGCTTCGAGGGGGCCGACGCGCTGCTTCCGTATCTCTACGACAAGCCGGTAACGCTCGGCGCATGGGCGGGCCCCGATACGATGACGTGCCTTATCGAGCCGCGCTCGCTCTTCGACGACGCCACGCATGCGTATGAGGAAATAGAGGCTCGCGCGAAGGGGACGAAGATTCCCGTGGTGGGGCTCTACGCTGGGCCGACCGCGCTCGACTTTGGCGGGGGCGTTCGCGCGACGTACGTGTCGATCATGCGCGTCGGCGGCACGATCGACGTCGAGCTTCCCGTGAAGCGCGTCGAGATTGCCGGGCATCCCGACAAGCTGTTCGGTCGGCTAGTGAATCTCGTCGAGGGCGGCAACACGGTGGCTCTTTGCGCGCCGGAGCCGCGCGCGCGACATGACATCGAGCTTGCGCTTGTCGACAAAGGTATCGCCTTCCAGGAGGCGCTCGACGCAAACTTCTCGGAGTCGGACGGCCTTTCAGGCGACGGTTCGGCGAAGCGGCGTCTTCGCAGGTCGGTGGTGAATGTTGTCGACATCGACGTCCCCTTGGGAATGATCTTCCCGAAAGCGAAGCTTGCGATTGTGGCGCTCTCCGACACCCAGGGCACTCAAACGACGGCCCGCGCGCGCAGGCGGACCGACATCACGGAGGTGACTTTCCCCTATAAGCCGGGCGACTACGTCGTCCACGCTGCTCACGGCGTCGCCTTTTTCGAGGACCTCGTGCGTCGCGAGATCGACGGCACGGCGCGCGACTATCTGCTTTTGAAGTATGCGGAAGGCGATAAGCTGTTCGTGCCAGTCGAGCAGCTTGACCGCGTGACGCGCTACGTGGGTCCCGAGGGGGCAAGCCCGCGCCTCACCAGGCTGAATACATCGGATTGGTCGCGCGCGACGGCGAAGGCGCGCAAGGCGACCAAAAAGCTCGCATTCGATCTGGTCGACGTGTACGCGCGCCGTGCGGCGACGCAGGGCTTCAGCTTCGGCCCGGACACCGCAGCGCAGCGCGAGATGGAGGAGTCGTTCCCCTACGAGGAGACGCCCGATCAGCTCGCGGCTATCGCCGATGTGAAGGCCGACATGCAAAGCTCGCGCCCGATGGACCGCCTCATCTGCGGCGATGTCGGTTTCGGGAAGACGGAGGTCGCCTTGCGTGCGGCCTTCAAGGCGACACAGGATGGCAAGCAGGTCATGGTCCTCTGCCCGACGACCATTCTTGCGCAACAGCATTTCGCGAACTTCCACGACCGCTTCGCGCCCTTCGGCGTGACGGTCGAGGTGCTCTCGCGCTTTCGCACGCCGGCTGAGCAATCGCGGGCTCTGGCGGGGTTCGCCGACGGCAGCGTGTCGGTGCTCGTCGGCACGCATCGACTTCTCTCGCGCGATGTGAACCCCTATGACCTGGGGCTGGTGATCATCGACGAGGAGCAGCGCTTCGGCGTGGGCCACAAGGAGCAGATGAAGAACCTGCGCGAGTCGATCGACGTCCTGACGCTGTCGGCGACGCCGATTCCGCGCACCATGCAGATGTCGCTGTCGGGCGTGCGCGATATGAGCCTGATCTTGACGCCGCCGGGCGATCGCAGGCCGGTTGAGGTCCATGTGGGGGAGTGGGACCCCGACATCGTTTCCGGCGCGATCAGGCGCGAGCTTGCGCGCGGCGGCCAGGTGTACTACGTGAGCAATCGTGTCCACTCGATCGAGGATGCTGTGGCGCGCGTGCAGGCAGCGGCGGGCGAGGCGCGCGTCGGAATCGCGCACGGGCAGATGTCGCGCGAAGAGCTCGAGCGCGTGATGGAGGATTTCAGCGCAGGCGAGCTCGACGTGCTCGTGGCGACGACCATCATCGAGAGCGGCATCGACAATCCGCATACGAACACGCTTGTGATCGAGGACGCCCAGCGCCTCGGCTTGGCGCAGATGTACCAGTTGAAAGGGCGTGTCGGGCGCTCGTCGGTGCAGGCGTACGCGTACTTCATGTTCCCCGACAACGTGAGCCTGACCGAGGAGGCTGAGGCGCGCCTGACTGCGCTCGACGAGCACACCGAGCTCGGTAGCGGCATGCGCATCGCCATGCGCGACCTGGAGATACGCGGCGCGGGAAGCATGCTTGGTGCCGAGCAGTCGGGCAACATGAGCGCGGTCGGCTTCGACCTGTTCGCGCAAATGCTCGAGCAAGCGGTTGCCGCCACGCGCGAAGGCGATGCAGGCGCCGCCGACGGGCTGCCGCCAGCGCTCTCCGACATCACCGTGAACCTGCCGGGCCACACCTACCTGCCGGAAGAGTACGTCCCCGATACCGACGAGCGCGTGCTGTGGTACCGAAAGATCGCGTCAGCGGCGACGATGGAGGACGTCGAGGCCATCGAGCAGGACATGCTCGCCAAGCGGCCGGACATGCCCGCCGCGGCAAGGAACTTGTTCGCGAAGGCGCGCGTGAAGGCGTTCGCGAACGAGCATCATATGAACACGGTGACGGTCGCGGGCGGAAAGCTCATCGTCGAGCCGGTTGCCGTGCCGCGCGACAAGATGGTGCCGATTCGCCGAGCGGGTGGCCGCTACCTTGCGGAGAAGCGCAAGCTTACGCTTCCCATCAGGTATTTCAAGGTTGAAGAGGGCGATGCGCTCTTCGGTGCGGTCCTCGATTTCTTAAAGGAGCTCAGCGGTGGGGAAGGGGAATAGGGAGCGCTTCCTCTTTGGCGTGGCGTGTGCGCTCGCGGGCGGTGCGCTCTGGGGCTTCTCGGGTGCGTGCTCGCAGTACCTGTTCGCGCACTACGACATTGACGCCTCCTTCATCACCGCGGCCCGCATGCTCGGCTCGGGTGCGCTGTTCTTGGTGCTGCTGCTTGCGACGCGTCGCGAGCGCTTTCTTGCGATGCTGCGCGATAGGGCCTCGCTGCGGAGCCTCGTCATATTCGGCGTCTTTGGGCTTTTCGCCTGCCAGTTTTCCTACATCGCCTCGATCGGCTGCACCAATGCCGGTACAGCCACAGTGCTGCAATCGCTCGGCACGGTGTGGGTCATGCTCGCCGCGTGCGCGCTCGCGAGGAAGCCTCCGCGCGCAGGAGAGGCGCTAGGGCTTGTGTTCGCCCTGGTGGCAACCTTCCTTATTGCGGCACAAGGAAACCTGTCAAGTTTGGCGCTTCCCGCTGCGGGGCTTGCGTGGGGTCTTGCGAACAGCATCACTGTTGCGATTTACATCATGTACCCCAAACGCCTCATGTTCGTGTGGGGTACCCTCCTGACGACAGGCGTTGGCATGGCGATCGGGGGAGTTGCTGCGGGAATCGCGTGGGCGGCGCCTGCCGCGTGGGGCGGTGGCGTCGTCGTGCCTGCTCTCGATGCGACGGGATGGCTTGTCCTTGCAGCCATCGCCGTTTTGGGAACGTTCGCGGCTTTTACGCTGTATCTGCACGGCGTCGCGCTCGTGGGTCCCGTGACGGGTAGCCTGCTCGGCGCCATGGAGCCGGTGAGCGCGACGGTGTTCGCCGCGCTGTGGCTCGGGACTTCGTTTACCGGCTACGACTGGGCCGGCTTTTTGCTTATGGTGTCGATGATCCTGCTCGTCTCCGTAGCGGGCGGGAAGAAGCCTGCGGACGAGGAGCCCTTGCGCGGCATGGGCGTGGAGGCTGTGACCTGCGGGGATGGGAAGCCCGATTCCTGCGAGGGCGCAAGGCCCGCGTTTGACGAGGGCGTGAAACTTGCGACGGGTTCTGCGCGCCCACCGCTTTCGGGTGGTGCGAATGTGGGACAGGAAAAGAAAGGCTGACATGAGGGTTTTCGATTTGCATTGCGACACGCTCGACCGTTTGGCGCTTCACGGCGAGGCGGGAGGCGCTGCGTTCGGGTACATGGAGGGCGATAGCTCCATCCCGCATGCGCGTATGAGCTCGCTTCTTTCCAATGACGCGCACATCTCGCTTGAGCGCACGGCGCAATTCAACTGGTGCCAGTGCTTCGCCGTGTTCGTTCCCGACGAGCTGCGAGGCGACGCCGCGTGGTCGTTCTATCTGCGCATTCGCGATTTCTTCCGCGGTCAGGCGGCGCAATTCGAAAAGCAGCTTGCACCCGTTCGCACCTCAGGCGAGGCCGAATGCGCGTTTGGCGCGGGAAAAACCGCCGGCATGCTCACGGTGGAGGGTGCGGCGTTTCTCGCCGACGACGGTCATGCGGGCGAGCGTCTCGACGCGATTGCGGACGACGGGGTGCGTATGGTGACGCTCACCTGGAACGGGCGGAATGCGCTCGGCAGCGGCAACGTCACCGAAGATGGCTTGACGCCGTTCGGCCGTACGTGCATCCGCGAGCTCGAGGCGCGCGGCATTGTGGTGGACGTCTCGCATTTGAACGACGCCGGGTTCAAAGACGTGTGCGGCTGCGCGCAAAAGCCCTTCGCGGCCTCACATTCCAATGCGCGCGCCGTCTGCGGGCACAAGCGCAATCTCGCCGACTGGCAGTTGCGCGAGATCGCCGATCGCGGCGGCATCGTCGGGTTCAACTACTACAACGACTTCCTGAACGACCGTGGGGAAGAGGCCACGCGCGACGATGCGCTGCGCCACATCGATCATATCCTGGAAGTGGCGGGAGAAGACCTGCTTGCGCTCGGAAGCGATTACGACGGCAGCGAGGTGCCCCGCTGGCTTTCCCCCTGCACGGGCGTCGCGAATTTGCATGACATCGTGGTAAAGGAGTTCGGCGGCGAGATCACGAGCAAGATGTTCTGGGAAAACGCCGCACGCTTTTTCGCGGAGAAGTAAGGACGCAACCCTTTAGGACCCTCAACGGTCGCTAAGGTTGCGAAGGCTTGCGTGCTTCCCGCTGGGAGGGCGGGTGCAACCTATCTCGCGCAGGTGGCGCACATCTTCGCGATGCGCCGCCCCGTGTCGTCGGTGACCTCTACGGTGTAGAACCCCAGACGGCGGCCCGATTTATCGGCATCGCAGGTAGCGATGAGCTTTTCGCCCTTCGTTGCCGAGAAGTACTCGATGGTGTTGCTCACCGATACGCTCGGGGGCTCGCCGATGTTGCAGGCGATGGCGAGCGCGAAGTCGGCGAGCGTGAAGATGGCGCCGCCCATGACGTTCCCCGCTGCGTTGCGGTGGATTTCGGTGAGCTTCATCTCGCAGACCGCATGCCCGCGGCTCGCCTCGACGACGGTGCATCCCGCCGCGCGCGTGGCGAACTGGTCGTTCGCAAAATGGTTCGCCACCTCTTCAAGTGTGGGATTGTCCGAGAGCATTTTTGCCTTCTTCTTTTCGTTATTCGTCGTCAGGTTGGGGGAGCAGCTCGCCGGCATATGCCTCGCGAAGGCTTGCGGCGCCTTGGGGGCAGGCGCTTGCGCATAGTCCGCAGCCGATGCACAAGCGCGCTTCGAAGACGAGTTGTCCATCCTTGGGGCTTGGTCTGCGAGCGCCTGTGGGGCACGATTTCGCGCAGGCGAGGCTGTTGTCGCAAAGCGAGGCGTCGGTAGCGGAGAGCATCACGCGCTTGCGCACGGCGACGGCGTCGGAGACGTCCGCCGCTTCGAGCAGCATCCGCTGGCGAGGAGAGAGCGAGCATCGCGTCATGCCCCCCTCGGCGTATGCGTTCGGCTCGGGGGCACCGACCGCGCCCCCGATGCGCTCGTCGGCGAGCATGTGGTCGCGCTGCTCGTGGAAGGCGCGCAGCGATTCGTTGCGCTTCATGCGGTATGCGCCCGAGGCGATGTCTTCCGCTTGGTCTTTCAAGTTGAGAAGCGCTTCGCGGCGATCCTTGCCCGATGCGTCGCCGAGCGTCTGCATGAGCGTCGGGGCGGCCTGCGCTTCGGGTACGTCGTCGGTGAACGCCACGGTGCACTCGGTGACGTCTTCTGCTTGCTCGATTGCATAGGAAAAACGCTCAAGCCCTTGAGCTTTAGTGCGCTTGCATGCTTCGCATTCCTCGAAGATGACGGCGACGGCAAGATCGATGCCAAGCGCGAGCGCGCAGGTCCAAAGCTCGGGCGGCAGCATTGCGAGGCATGGCAGCACGATTACGTTGTCCGCTGGGGCGAAGCCTGAAGGGAGCAGATACGAGCACGTTAGGATGACCTTCTCGCCCGTGAGCGCAATTTTGCGCATCTGTGAAAAGACGGCCTCGACGGAGGCGCCGGGGATTGCGAAGCCGTCGCACACGCCAACGCATATCCCACATTTGGTGCAGGCGTGCGCATCGACGGCGGCGGAGGCGTTCGCGATGGCGATGGCCCCTTTCGGGCACGCCTCGATGCACTTCATGCAGCTGGAGCCTTGGGGGCGCGTGCAGAAGTCGCGCAGAAAGAGCACCTTGCGCGGAGCGCCCAAGGCGACGCGCAAGGTGGAAGGGGCGCTCGCGGCGGATTGCACGTCGCGAGCGCCCTGTTCGATGTTGCTATTCGTTCCCACCGAAAACCTCGGCGGCGACCTGGTCGATGCGCGCGAGCACGTCCTCGCGCGGCAACAGCTCGATCGACTCGAACAGCGGCGGGGAGACCATGTTGCCGCATACGGCAACGCGCAGCGGCTGCAGCACGAGCTTGAGCTTCATGTTGAGCGCGTCCTCCTCGCCGAGCTCGCGGCATGCGGCCTCGAGGCTCGCCGCCTCCCATGCGCGGCTCTCATCGGCCAGGATGGCGCGGCAGGCTGCAAGCGCCTCGTCGGCGCGCGCGCCTTCCTTCAGAAGCACTTTCTTCACGCTCTTCTCGTCGAGCACCTCGACGCGCGGCCCCCAGAACATGTAGGCCAGCTTGTCGGCAGCGTCGACAAGGCGCGTCTCGCGCTCGGCAACGAGCGGGTAGAGCTTCTCGTAAAACTCGGGGCGGTTCGCGATGTCCGCCGCAGTCTCGCGGATCTCCTCCTCGGAGATTTCGGCATCGGCCGCAACGCCCGCGCGGGCGCGCGCAAGCCAAGGAACGCTCGCGTCGATCCAATCCCCGGCACTCATCCCCTTGATGTACTGGCCGTTCATCCACTCGAGCTTCGTCTCGTCGAACACGGCGTCCTTCTTGGTGATGCGGTCGAGCGAGAACTCGCTGCACAGCACGTCCCGGCTGATGAGCGTCGTCTCGCCGTCGAGGGACCAACCCAGAAGGGCCAGGAAGTTCACCATCGCGTCGGGAAGGAAGCCGCGGTCGCGGAACTCTTCCACGCTCGCTGCGCCGTGACGCTTGGAGAGCTTCTTCCCGTCGGGGCCTAAGATCATCGACAGGTGCGCGAAGGTGGGCACGTCGTAGCCGAGCGCCTCGTAGATGAGAATCTGGCGCGGGGTGTTCGAGAGGTGGTCGTCACCGCGGATGACGTGCGTGATTCCCATGTTCGCGTCGTCGCATACGACAGCGAAGTTGTAGGTGGGCGTGCCGTCGGTGCGCACGACGATCATGTCGTCCATGACGTCGGCGGGGAAGGAGACGTGCCCGTACACGGCGTCGTCGAACTCGATGGGGCCGTGGTCAAGCGGCACCTTCAGGCGCCAAACATGCGGTTCACCTGCGTCGATGCGGCGCTGCGCCTCGGCGGGGTCGATGTCGCGGCACGTGCGGTCGTATCCCGCGTAGCCGCCTTCTTCCGCTTCCGCCTTCGCGCGCTTCTGGTCGAGCAGCTCCTTCGAGCAGAAGCAGGGGTAGACCGCCCCGCGGTCCTTCAGGCGCTCGAGCGCGGTTTTGTAGGTGTCGAAGCGCTGGGTCTGGAAGTAAGGGCCAGCGTCGCCGCCGACCTCGGGGCCCTCGTCCCAGTCGAGGTTGAGCCACTTCATGGCGTTCAGGATGACCTGGACGTTCTCTTCGGTCGAACGCTCGGGATCGGTGTCCTCGATGCGCAGGATGAAGGTGCCGCCCATCGCGCGGGCGAATGCCCAGTTATAGATTGCGGTGCGCGCGCCGCCGACGTGCAGGCGCCCAGTGGGCGAGGGTGCGAAGCGTACGCGTACGGGTTTGTCAGTCACGGATTCCTCTTTCGTCTTTTGGAAGTCGTTTCAACCTGCATATGATACTCGCTTTCGCGCCTGATGACAGGGATTGCACCGTATTGCGACAATCTACGTCGGGAGGGCGGCGAAGGCGGCGAAAGCGCGCTCGCTTTGCGAGGTTGGGCGCAGCGAGAAGCTTGGCGCGGGGCAGGTAGCGAAGGCGCCGCGAGGAGGCTCCTCTTTTTCTCTCGCAGGTTTGGTGGTTCTCAGGCGCGGCGCAGCGCGAGGCCCGCGATCGCCGAGATGGCGCTTACGGCGATCGTTGTGGCAAGCCAGATGGCGCCCATGCCGACCCAGAAGGGCTCGGGGTACATGGTGATGAGCAGCGAGTCGGCGCTGAACACCCAGCTTCCCTGCGCGAAGAACAAGCTGTGGAACACGGCGAACAGCCCCTCGAAGTCGATGGCGGCCCATATTCCCAAGATGGCGAAAGCCGCGATCGTTCCCAAGCCAGCGCAGAGCAAAACCGTCCCGAACGTCCTTCTCCCGCTTGCGCACCCGACGCCCACGGCGGTGAGCACGGCCGCGATGAATACGCCTAGCACGACGGGCTCGGCCGTTGCAAGAACGCCGAAGACGTCGTCGAGGTGCTCGATCGCCTCGGGGTCGAGCACGTAGGTGTCGGACGCCTGCGCGAGCAGCATGTCCACGTTCTCGCTGCTCGGCTGCAGTATGCGCATGCGCGCCAGGTCGCTGGTTTCGTCGGAGGAGCCCCCAAACGTGTTTGCGAGGCCGAAGAACAGCGAGGTCGAAGTGGCGCTTGCCGCATCGGCACCGCTCACCTCGTCCCGCGCGGCCATCTCGTCCCACAGGGCGGTGTCAAGCGAGCCGCGATGCGCACGCCCGTCAGCTTCCGCTTGCGCGTTGATATCGTAAATGGCCTGGTTGAGGGCGAACCTATCGTTCCTGTCGAAGGTGTAGCGCTTCCCCGCGAGCGCCATGTCGCAAAGCTCCTCGTGCGAAAACGGCGTCGTCGGGTTGGTGGTCCCGGCGTAGGCGTCGGCGAGCGAAGCCGTTGCGTCATCGGGGACGGCGACAGCGACGAACCCGGCGGCAACGAAGCTTACCGCAAGGCAGATTGCGCACACTACCGACACGATGCGGTTTCCCAAGCCCATGCCGCCGCCTTCCTATTCGTCGACCCAGATGGTTGCCGCGGTGATGCCGCGCATGGGCTTCGAGATGGTAGGCAGGGGCCCCAGGCGGCTGAACACGCCCTGGAAGCGCCCGTTGTAGCAGTAGAGCCCCTCCAGATTGTTGTACATGGCGCCCGTGCGGTCGACTTCCTCGTCGGAGAGGTTCTCGATGTCGTGGTCGGGCTCTAAGATGTGCGTCTTGTACGGCGTGATGTAGCGCTGCACGAGGAACGGCGCGCCTGCGGCACCGTTGGCGAACCGGTCGATGATCTCGTCCCACTTCTCCTGCGTTTGGAAACACCCGGCGTACACGTCGGCGGCGCCGTAGGCGTCGGTCGGTTTCACGATCCAGGCGTCCTTGTTCGCGCGCACCTCGTCAAGGTCGATCTCGCTCGAGTCGAGGTAGCGCGTCTTGGGAACGGTGCGCGCGATGAACGCGTTCTCCTCGTCGGTGAGAAATGCCTGCGTCTTCGGGTGGAAAAGCGCCTCGCAGATTTGCTTGTCGTGCACGATGTGTCCGGCGAAGCTGCCGATGAGCGCCACTTTCTGCGCGCGCACGGCCTCGATGAGCGCCTGCGAGTCGTCCCAGAACTCGAGCACATCGTTGGTGACGCAGCGGCGCCAGATGGCGTGCACGGGGTGGCCCTGCGCATCGTGCAGCACCTCGCCGTCGAAGGTGAGGTCGCGCACATCGCACACGCAGCACGGGTAGCCGTGTTCCTCGAATTTCTTCGCGAACAGGTGAAACTCGTCCACGACGCCGTTTTGCAGGTAATCGCAGATGGCGAAGCGGGGATGTTCGACGCGTCCTTCGTAGGTATGGTAGATGCCGATGAAGTCCTCCACCCAGGCGTCGAAGAGCTCGCAAGGCTCGACTTTGTGGCGGCGCGCGAACTCCTGGAAGGTCTTCGCTTTCGCGAGCGAGTTGGTGATCTCGCGGTTCTCGTTCATGCCCGAGGATCCGTCGCCGTTGAACTCGCAGAAGGCGACCTCCTCGGTCTCCTCGTTCAGGAAGATGTCGAAGCGCGCGAAGGGGAGCACGGCGTCATAGCCGCGCGGCACCAAGATGAGCTCGGCTAAGCGCGGGTCGTAGTCGAAGATGGTGCGGTAGTCGGGGTCTTCGAGGTAGTGCTCGATCACCTTGCCCAGAATGCGGTGCGTCGTCTCGACTGTGGTGCGCATGATCTCGCGCGTGCGGCGATCGTAGAGGCGCGGCACGAAGGATGTGGAAATCACCTGATGATGGACGATGGCGGTGGAATTCTTCATGTAATCGTAGGCGGCGCGGCGGCTTTCGATGTCGCCACCCAAGCTCTCCATGATGTCGAAATACTCTTGCGTATAGGCGTTGTTGCTCAGCATGCCCGCTCCTTCCGAGGGGGTGTCGGTCTGTCGTGATGAGTGTAGCATTGCAAGGCCCCGTCGAGGCGGCGGGATGCCGATGGAATGCTGATGGGGCTGCGGCCGTCATGAGCGCGGCGCATTGGGAAGGGTGGCGGGGAGAAACTCCGCGAAACGACTGCGGTTGGGAATTGTTTCTTTTTTGTTCTCAATTAGAATAGACGGCGGTGTGGTAAAGTACCGCATGCATAAACGAGGGTGCACGGATTGCGCCCGCGAATATCCGTTTATCAAGAGTCGGGGGAGAGAGTTGGCTCTGTGATCCCGACACCAACCTGGCGATGTGCCAAGGTGGTCCGGCCGACAACGATGAAGGAGGAGCTTCATGGCCGAAGAGCAGCATTCTACGTATCTATTCACGTCCGAATCAGTGACGGAGGGTCACCCGGACAAGATCTGCGACCAGATCTCCGACGCGATCCTCGACGCGATCCTCGAGAAGGAAACCGAGCTTCAGAAGCAGGGCTACATTTCCCCGTCGGGCCAGCCCGCCGACGTGTCGAAGGTGCGCTGCGCCTGCGAGACCATGACCACGACGGGCATGGTCGTCGTGGCGGGCGAGATCCGCACGCAGGCCTATGTTGACGTGCCGACGATCGTGCGCAACGTTATCTGCGAGATCGGTTACGATCGCGCGAAGTACGGCTTCGATGGCACGACCTGCGGCGTTCTGAACGCTATCCACGAGCAGTCGCCCGACATCGCGCAGGGCGTCGACGAGTCGTTCGAGGCGCAGCACGGCGAGGCAGAAGATGTCTACGAGACGGTGGGCGCAGGTGACCAGGGCATGATGTTCGGCTATGCCTGCAAGGAAACGAAGACCCTCATGCCGATGCCGATTTACCTGGCGCAGCGCATGAGCGAGCGTTTGGCGAAGGTGCGCAAGGACGGCACGCTGCCCTACCTGCGCCCCGATGGCAAGACGCAGGTTTCGGTGCGCTACGTCGACGGCGCTCCCGTGAATGTGGAGAAAGTTGTCGTGTCCACGCAGCATGCCGAGGACATCGACAACGCCACGCTGCGTCGCGACGTGACCGAGCAGGTCATCAAGCCTGTGCTCGCTGACGAGGGGGTCGAGCTCGCCGAGGGTGCCGAGATCCATATCAACCCGACCGGGCGCTTTGTCATCGGCGGACCTATGGGCGACTGCGGCCTCACCGGGCGCAAGATCATCGTCGACACCTACGGCGGCATGGGCCGTCACGGTGGCGGCGCGTTCTCGGGCAAGGACTGCACGAAGGTCGACCGTTCCGCTGCGTATGCTGCACGTTGGGTTGCGAAGAACGTGGTGGCCGCTGACCTGGCCGATCGCTGCGAGATCCAGGTCGCCTATGCTATCGGCGTCGCGAAGCCGGTCTCTATCATGGTCGAGACGTTCGGCACGGCGCACGTTCCCGAGGCCGACATCGAGCGTGCGGTGAACGAGGTCTTCGACCTGCGCCCGGGCGCGATCATCGACAGCCTCGATTTGCGTCGCCCCATCTATCGCAAGACGGCTGCCTATGGCCACTTCGGCCGCGAGCTTCCCGAGTTCACCTGGGAGCGCACCGACAAGGCCGACGAGCTGCGTAAGGCCTGCGGCCTGGCGTAAG
>USJN01000014.1 GCA_900554945.1 uncultured Coriobacteriaceae bacterium
GGCGCTTTGGTCGCCCAAGCGCCGGGGGTCGCCTACTCGTTCGAGACCCTGCAGATCCACGCCGGCCAGGAAAACCCCGACCCCGCCACCGATGCGCGCGCCGTACCGATCTACCTGACGTCCTCCTTCGTGTTCAAGGACGCCGCGACCGCAGCCGGGCGCTTCGGCCTCACCGAGCCGGGCAACATCTATTCCCGCCTGACCAACCCCACCGTCTCCATCTTTGAAGAGCGCATCGCCGCGCTTGAGGGCGGCGTCGGAGCGCTCGGCGTCGCCACCGGCTCGGCCGCCATCACTATCGCGGTGCAGAACATCGCCACTGTTGGCGATCACATCGTCTCCTCCACCAACCTTTACGGCGGCACGCTCAATCTGTTCGAGCACACCCTTTCCGAGCAGGGGCTTTCCACCACATTCGTGAACCCTGCCGACCTTGACGCCGTCGAAGCGGCCATCCAGGACAACACCAAGCTCCTCTACGCAGAGACGCTCGGCAACCCGAACTCCGACGTGCTCGACATCGAAGGCTGGGCCGCCATCGCGCACAAGCACAACCTTCCGCTCATCGTGGACGACACGTTCTCGACCCCCTACCTGCTACGCCCGATCGAGCACGGCGCCGACGTGGTGGTCGCGTCCGCCACGAAGTTCATCGGCGGACACGGCACGGCGATGGGCGGCGTGATCGTCGATGCGGGCAAGTTCGACTGGGCCGGCAACGCCGACAAGTTCCCCGGCGTCGCGAAGCCTAACCCGAGCTACCACGGCGTCGTGTTCACCGAAGCCGCAGGCGAGGCCGCCTACATCACCAAGGCGCGCGCCACGCTCCTACGCGACCAGGGCGCAACGCTGTCCCCCTTCAACGCGTTTATCCTGCTCCAGGGCTTGGAGACGCTCTCGCTGCGCGTCGAGCGCCACGTCGAGAACGCGCTCAAGGTCGTCGACTTCCTGAACAGCCACCCGCAGGTCGAACGCGTGAACCACCCGTCGCTTTCGACCGGCCGCGCGAAGGAGCTCTACGACGAGTACTATCCCAACGGGGCCGCTTCCATCTTCACGTTCGAAATCAAGGGCACGGCCGAGACCGCCTGCAAGTTCACTGAGAGCCTGAAGCTGTTCAGCCTGCTCGCGAACGTGGCGGACGTGAAGAGCCTCGTCATCCACCCGGCGTCGACCACCCACTCGCAGCTAACCGACAAGGAGCTTGAGGCTGCGGGCATCTCCCCCACGACGATTCGCCTGTCTATCGGCACCGAGAACATCAAGGACATCTTGGCCGACCTTGAGCAGGGCTTTGACGCGGTGAAGTAGTCGCACGTCAGTTTGGACCCTAATGAACGAGGGGCCGCCCGCGATTTGCGAGCGGCCCCTCGTGTTCGTGGTGCGCAGAGAGTGAAGCGGCGGCCCCTGCCCGCAGCAGCAGGCCGCGGTCGCAGGTCGCCGCAGGTCGCGCGTCCTTCCACTGCCGCGCGCAATGCCCGCATGCCTTCCCCTGCCCGCGCTCCCCTTTAGCGGTTGTCCACCTTCTCGGGATAAAGGTCGTGGTGAGACAGGCGCTCCCAGGCCACGTCTTCCCAGCGCGTGCCCGGCTTCCCGTAGTTGCAATACGGGTCGATCGAGATGCCTCCGCGCGGCAAGAACTTGCCCCAGACCTCGATATACTTCGGATCCATCAACTTGATGAGGTCCTTCATGATGATGTTCACGCAGTCCTCGTGGAAATCCCCGTGGTTGCGGAAGCTGAACAGGTACAGCTTCAGGCTCTTGCTCTCGACCATACGCTCGCCCGGCACGTAGGCGATATAGATCGTGGCGAAGTCGGGCTGCCCCGTGATCGGGCACAGGCTGGTGAACTCGGGGCAGTTGAACTTCACGAAGTAGTCGTTGCCCGGATGCTTGTTCTCGAACGTCTCGAGGACACTTGGGTCGTAGGTCTGCGGGTAGCGCACCCCCTGGTTGCCTAAAAGCGACAGGTCGTCGGTCCCTTCGCGCTGCGGTTTCTCGTTCACCGCGTTCGTCGCGTTCACCGCGTTCGTCGCGTCCATCGCGTCCGTCATGTTCGCCATATTCGCCATGCTATTCCTCCCCTTCCGCGTTTGCTGCCGCCCGCTCGGCGTCGAGCCTGTCGAGCAGCGGATCGCGCATCCCGTTCGCCTCGAACGCGCAGTTGCGATCGATGCACGTCCCGCACGCGCCGCACGGATAGTCGCCGCCCTCGTAGCAGCTCCAGGTGAGCTCGTAGGGAACGCCCAGCTCAATGCCGCGCGCGACGATATCAGCCTTCGACATTTCCACGAACGGCGCACAAAGATGCAGCTCGCCGCCCGTTCCTTCCTCAATTGCGCGGTTCATCGCGTCGACGAACTCGCGAGAGCAGTCGGGATAGGCGTTGCCCGCCCAATCGTCGTGATGCGCGCCGTAGTAAATCGCGCTGCATCCGAGCGAGAGCGCCATCGAAGCCGCCGCCGAAAGGAATAGCCCGTTGCGGAAGGGGACGTAGGTGCTCACCGGCTTGCCATCGCTTTCGGCGAGCTGGTCGGCGTAGCTTTCCTCGGGGATATCTTGCGAGGAATGCGAGAGCAGGCTGCAATCGCTGTCGGCGAAGATAGCCCCCAAATCGAGGAAGCGCTGCTCCACGCCGTAATGTACAGCGACGGCCTTCGCGCTCTCGATTTCCTTGTTATGGCGCTGACCATAGGAAATGGAAAGCGCATACACATTCTTGGCGCCATAGCGCGAAACCGCCATGGCGAGCAACGTGGTCGAATCCACGCCGCCCGAGCACAAAACGAGCGCCTTCTCTTCGATAGTTGCCACGAGGTTACACTCCCTTCTCGACACCCGGCCAGATAATCTTGTGCAGCTGCAGCTGCGCGGTGGCCCAGGTGAGGTTGTTCTCTTGCATGAAATCCACGATGCGCGCAGGGTCGAGGCGTCCGAACACGGGGCTTAAATACACCGGCACGCGATCGGGAAGGCCCAGCTCGCGTGACACTTCCAGCATGCGGACCAGATCGCCTTCCCCGCCGCAGACGAACTTCACGGTGTCGCGTGCGTCGAGGAGCGCGAAGTTCTCGCGCAGCATGCGATCTTCCATACCGCTCGAAGGAAGCTTCCAATCGACCGTAAACGTGAGGTTGCCGGGAAGCGACGCGCACGCCTCGCGCAGCTGTGCGAGCTCGCGCAGGTCAGCGGCACCGTTCGTCTCGATTTCCACCCGAAGCCCGCGCTCGAGGGGGCCAGGCTCGGCAAGCAAGGCGCACACAAGGCTGGGGAGCTCAGGCTGCAGCGCGGGCTCGCCACCCGTGAGGGTGACGCATTCCACTCGCGTCTCGCGCGCCCACGCGACGAGGTCCGCGACCGATACGCGCTCGGCGCATTCCGCGGCAGCAGGCGCGTTTGCCCACATGGTGTCGCAGTACGAACACGCCAGGTTGCACCCCGTGAAGCGGATGAAGGCGGCGAGTTTGCCCGCGGCGCACCCTTCCCCATTCACGCTGACGAAGCGCTCGGCAACGGGAAGCGTGCGGCTCGCTGCCGGTTCGGAGAATGCGGGCGCAGCCGACCCGCGCGCGACATCGCACCCCGGCCCGCCCGCAGTCTGCGAGCCCGCGTTCACCTCGCCCGCGGCCTGCACCTGCAGCCCTGCAACCAGCCCGCCCGCGGCCTGCGCCTGCGAGCCCGCGCTATCCCGACTACTAGCCACGGTAGATCGCGCAGTTGTTGGGGGTCTCGTACACGTCGACCTGCGACACGGGGAATCCCGCGTCCGCCAGTTTCCCGTAAAAATAGCGGGCGAGGTTTTCCGCCGTCGTGCGGAAGGGCACGACCGAAAGCGAGAAGCCCTCGCGTTCGAGGCACGCGAGCGTGTCGGGGGCAAGCGACCCCTCTTCCACCACAAACGAGTGGTCGAAGGCTTCGGTCAAGTCGCGCAGAGCGCCCTTGAAGTCGGCAAAGTCGATCACCATGTCTTTGTGAGTTCCCTGCGTCTGGAGCTCCTCCTGCTCCAAATAGGCAACTACGCGCCAACGGTGGCCGTGGAGATTCTCGCATTTGCCGTGATAGTCGGTGAGGAAATGAGCGGCATCGAAGCTGCTCTCGGTTTTAAGCCCGTACATCGGCGCACCTTTCACGCAAGTGAAAACCACCGTGGGGAAACCTAGATGCAGGAACGGCAACGGCGGGCAAGCGGAGCTCCACGCGAGCAATCATCAAGCGCATCGGCGCCGACCCGGTGCAGATTCATGCGAATCGCAGCCGCCCACCTGGGACAACCGCAGCCCGCAAGGCACCGCACGAGCAAGATACGCATCTCGCGCGATACGACATGGGCTGCGCGAGGACAAGTATCGCACCGCGCGAGCGGTACACGCCACAAGCGCGATCGACGCGACTCGCGCCCGACACCCGACACGCACGGGCGACACGCCACTGCGCGACTTGCACCCGACGCCCCGAGCGCACGAGCTCCCAGCTCCAAACGTTCATTCCTGCATAACGCGCCGGACGCTCCGGCATAACTCGCCAGCAGCATTCGACGCTCCCTAGTTTTGTTTACCGACAGGAGGTTTTCGAACTGTCCATAGTGGCAAGCAGTATAGCGCATGCACACGAAGAGGCAGACCGCAGGCTGACGATTTCACACAAGCATACGACCTGGGCAAAGTCTGACGCCTGCGATGCACAGCAACGCGCAATCCGGCACCATCATCACAAGCGGGAAACGAGAAGGCAACGCGCTCCTCGCCTTGCCAACAAAAGAAAGCACTTCGCTCATCTCGCAGGCTCCAAAATCGCAAGCCACCCGGTCGCAACTCGAATAGCAGCACGCGCGCAACAATCTCAAGAACGATCAGCACTGCATGGCTGCTCTTGGCAACAGATTCGTTTCAAACGGACGATTTCGCCTTCAACGCCGCTACCCTCTTAGCAAGAAGCCGAGCGAAGGAGCCGAAATGCCCGAGAGCGCAACAGCAAACGCAACAACCGCGGAAAGCCAGGTCGTGATTCCCGAAGTCCTCCCCATGGAAGGCGAGGCGACGTTCGCGAAGAAGGCGAAAGGCATCGCGCAAGTCGCGGCAGGAAGCGCGCTTACGGCGGCGGGAATTCCCATGCTCGTGTTCCCTGGGCCGGGTGTTGCGGCAATCGTCGGCGGAGCAGCACTTGTGAGCAGGGGAAATAGAAACTACACAGGCCGCACGGCAACCCCTTTGGAAGAGCGCCTCGACGAGGCGGCCTCCAAGGCGGCAGACCTCGTCGCAGACACCGCAAAACGAACAGCGAGCAAAGCAGGCGAGAAAGCGAAGGACGCCGCCCTCAAAACGGGAGCCATAGCGCGAGAAGCGGCCGAGATGGCAACGACAAGCGCTCCCGAGGTCGCAAAAGGCTTCACGAGAGGGGCCGCCACAGCCGCCCACGTCACGTGCGCTGCTGCAAAAAACGTTGTTCGCGAAGCGAAGCCCCTGTTCGCAAGTGCGAAAAGGGCTGCAGGATCGGCCATCTCATCAGCAAAGCGCGCCGAGCAAGGCGCCGCAAAGAGAAGCAGGTGACCTGGGCTCCCGCGAAATCTTGCCGGCGGCAATGCCGACGCGTCGAATCCAGAGGCTAAAGTCTAGTCGGGTCGGGTCGTGCTAGACTGGGGCAGACGATTCGAAGGGACGGTCGAAATGACGCAAGAGAACCAAAGCAGCACCGAGCCGATGCCGCAGAGCACCCGCGCAGGCGGCACCAAGCCGATGCCTCAGGACGCCCGCACAGCACAAGAGCTCCTTGACTTCATCGGCGAATGCCCGAGTATGTTCCACACTGCTGCAACAATCGGAAAACGCCTGACCGCAGCGGGGTTCACCTATCTTCCCGAGACCCAGCCGTGGAACATCGAGCAAGGCGGCACATACTACACGACGCGCAACAGCTCGAGCGTCATCGCCTTCAAGGTGGGAACCTCGCTCGACAACTACCACTTCCAGATCACCGCATCGCATGGCGACTCGCCCACCTTCAAGGTGAAGTCAAACGCCGAGCTCACAGGGCCAGGCGAATCGCAGCGACTCAATGTGGAGGTGTACGGCGGCGCCGTCGACTACACGTGGTTCGATAGGCCCCTCGGAATTGCGGGCCGCGTGATGGTGAAAAGCGGCAATCGCGTGGAAAGCCGCCTGTACGAATCCGCCGAGCCGCTCGCGCTCATCCCCAGCATGCCGCCGCATATCCAGCGCGACATCAACCAGCAGTTCTCGCCGAATCGTCAGGTCGACCTCTGCCCACTCTTCTCCGCAGGCGCGCTTGGCAAATCCACCTTCGACGCGATAATCGCCGACGAGCTGGGAATCTCCGAGAGCGAGATCGTCGCGCGCGACCTTTTCCTCGTCAACCGCCAGCAACCATGCATTTGGGGCGCCGCGGGCGAGTTCGCCTCCTCCCCGAAATTCGACGACCTGGCCTGCGCATACACCGCGCTCGAAGCGTTTCTCGCCGCCGAAAACAATCGCAGCATCTCAGTCTTCGCGTGCTTTGACAACGAGGAGGTCGGCTCGAACACCAAACAGGGCGCCATGTCGACTCTTCTCGCCGACACGCTTTCGCGCCTGAACGCGGCACTGGGCCGCTCCTGCGAGGACCTGCATTGCGCCATCGCGAAATCGATGCTCGTGAGCTGCGACAACGCGCACGCCGTCAACCCCAACCATCCCGAGCGCTTCGACGAGGGCAATCGCGTGTTCCTAAACCGGGGCATCGTGGTAAAAGAAGCGGCCAACCAGTAATACTGCACCGACGCCTTCAGCCGCGCCGCCTTCTGCGCAATCTGCAACGATGCGGAAATCCCCTACCAGACTTTTGCGAACAGGAGCGACTCGCCGGGCGGCTCCACGTTGGGGAACTTGTCGAACACCCAGGTGAGCATGCACGGGGTCGATGTCGGCCTGTCGCAACTCGCTATGCATTCGAGCTTCGAGACGATCGGCGTCCGCGACGTGACGCTCGCAATCCGCGCGCTTCGGGCGTTCTACGACACCGACCTGCGCATCGATGGCGCGGACAGCATAGAACTCAGCTAGCAGGCGCCACAGTCCGATCGGAATCATGTGCTGCGAGCCTCAGCCAGTCACGACGACCCCAGAGGCCCGCAGCCCAAACGCTTACGCTATCATCTTCGACTCTTCAACCTTCTCCACAAACCAGCTCATGAAGCCTTCGAGCGGCTTGCGCAGCACAAGGCCCAGCAGAAGCGACGGCAGCACGAACAGGAGCAGCAAGCCCATCGACGTGTAGTAGTCGCCGTTGTAGATGCCCATCATAGCCGCACGCATGGCGTTGATGGTGTGCGTCGCCGGCATGAACGGGCTTGCGACCTGGAAGAACTCGGGCAGCACCTGTAGCGGGTACGCACCGCCGCCCGCCGTCACCTGCAAGATGAGGAACAGGACGGCAATCGCCTTGCCCAGGTTCGCGAACGCAAGCACCAACGTGTAGATAAACAGGGAATATACCAAACCCGACACCCAGAAGCACAGCATGAACAACAGCGGATGGCTCACCTGCACCCCCAAGAACAACATGTTGCCAAGGCCCACGCAGGTGGTCTGCAAAAGCGACAGCACCGCCACCACGCAGTAGCGCCCGAAGTAGAGCTCGCGCGGCTTGGGGTTGTCGAGCTCGGCGAGCCCTCGCCTGGAGACCGCCGGCTCGATCGCCACCATCATGAGCAGCGAGCCGATCCACAGCGCGAGCGTCGTGTAGAGCGGCGCCATCTGCGAGCCGAAGTTGTCGGCCGGGAACACCGCATGGCGATCGAGCGCCACCGGCGTCGTCACGGCAGAGGCAAGCACTGCGGGGTTCGAGCCGATGACCTCGCGCAGCTTCTCGACGTTGCCACTTGCGAGAGCCGAGCGCAAGTTGCTGCTCAGCGTCGTGAGCTCGCCCGCCGTCGAGGTGAGCTCGTTTTGCGCATCGGCGAGCTTCGCCTTCGCACCGGAGAGCTTGGACGCGACGGAATCCGCATCGCCGCTTATCTCGCCGCCCGCAGCATCGAGCTTCGCGGCGCTGCCCTGAAGCGTGGAAACCATGCTCGACACCGATGCAGAAAGCTCGTCCAAACCCGGCTTGACGTTGTCGTTGAATTCCGTTTTCGCATCGTTGAGGCTGGCCGCAGCCTTGTCCGCGAGCTCTTGGATCTCGGCACGTTGCGCGACGGCGTCATCGTAGCCCGACTGGATATTGTCAGCCGCCTGATACAGCGAGTCCGAAAGCTGCTGGAGGAGCGACACCGACTGCTTCAGCTGGGCGATCATGCTCTCGACTAAGGGGGCGTGCTGCCCATCGACGCTATCCTGAATCCCCTCGAGCGCGCTGATGATCGAATTCAAGTCCCCAATCTCGGTCTCCACAACTGCCGCCTGATTGCGTAGGTGCTGCGAAGTGTCGCCCGTCAGATCGCCCACGCTGTCGTACACGTCGCTGATCTGGGCGCTAATGCCCTTGTAGCTCTCGGCGGATGCGGAAATAGCCTGCGAAAGGGAATCTGCCGACGCCGAGAGCGCGCTCGCGATGTCGGAGACGCCCGCGCCACCGTCCTTCGCAATGTCGCCGACCTTCGCCGCCTCGTCGCGTGTCTGTCCGAGCAGCGTGCCCGACTGAGAGATAAGCGACTGCGACGAGTCGATGAGCTGGGAATACATGCCCAACACCGACGCCGCACCCGTCATCTGCCCCGCCATGCTGTCCACATGGTCGGCAAGCGTCCCCACCGCGCCGGAGAGATCGGCGTCTTGGGAGTACTTCGAAAGCGACGAGACGATGGAAAGCGCCACATCGGAAAGCGTTTCCAAGAACACCTGGTTCACCTGGTTCGACACCTGATCGGCACCTTGGTCGGTGACCTTCGGCGCGATGGCATTCTTCTTCTCGTTGGCGTAGTAGATGATGTTCGCGTGCTCGACCTCGTCGGAATAGAACGTCATCATGTCGCGGCTGAAGCTTTGGGGAATCACCACGGCAGCGTAGTAACGCCCGGACTGCGCGCCGTCGATCGCGTCCTCTTCAGTTGTGAACGTCCAGTTGAGCTGGTCGTTCGCTCGAAGTGCGCTCACCACCTTGTCGCCGACGTTGATCTCAAGCGGAACAAGGTCGCTCTCGTAGCCCTCGTCGGTGTTCGCCACGGCGACGGTAAGGTTGCCGGTGTTGCCGAACGCGTCCCAGCACGCAATGACGTTGTACCACGTGAAGATCGAGGGCAGGAACACGAGCCCGATTACGATGATCACCGTAATCGAGTTGTTGAACAGGTGCTTCATGTCGGTTTTGAAGATGCGCCAGATATTCCTCATCTATCGCACCTCCCCATTCTCATCCGACTTCGATTCAGACGCGGAAAGAGGCGTGGGGCCTCCCGCGGCAGCGTCGCCACCAGGTGCGGAATTGCTCACAGCAACCTCGCCACCAGGCACGAAATCGCCCGCAGCGGGGGTATCCCCTGCAGCAGGCACACTGCCGAGTGCGTCGTTTGGCGCCGCATGCGCCCCCGAAGCTGCCTCCCCCTTGCGTACGGCAGCGTGCGCACCCGTGGAAGCCTTGTCGGCATCCGAGGCGGCATGCGCGCCTAGAGGAGCGCCGTCCGACCCGGGAATCGCGTGCGCGCCCATAGGAGCCGTGTCGTCATTAGCAGCTTGAGAGCCCGCTACCTGCGGTTTCGCGTTGCCTTCAGAAGGAGCGCCCGCGGCGCCCGCGGCATCAGCGGCATCAGCGGCACCCTCCAGGCCCTCCACCTTCGTGCCCGCCGTCTTCCCAGTGGCCGCAGCACCCGTAGCTTCCCCATGAGCCGTCTTGCCATGAGCGTGCCGGCCGACGACCTCCTTGCTCCCACGCGAGAGCAGCTCGGCCATAAGCGCGTCGAGCGCGGCGCTGTCCTTCTCGTCGAGCGCGCTCGTCCGCGAATAATCAGTCGCAGAACTCCGCGCCGAAGCCCCGCCGGCGGACGCGCCCACCATGGTAGGCTGCATGAACACCTTGCGCGCCGCGAACAGCGTGCGGACCTCGTCGTCGGTCATGGCGTTCAGCGACGCCTGACGCTCGATATTGTCACGGATGAACTCAACCACCACCAGGAACGTGAGCACGAGGATGAGCCACACGAGCCACAGCGTCAAGACGACGACCTTCTCCATCGCCGTCACCGCGAACACGACGGCGATGACCGCCGGCACCGCGATGCCAACGATGAGCGCGCCGCGCTTCAAGCGCGGATACCAGCAGATGAACCGCGCGGCATGGTCGGCGATATGGTGGCGGAAATCCTCGCGGTCGGAAAGCACGCGCACGAGCTGGGCGACGCGGAAACGGCGCTCGGGCAGGTGCACCTCTTCGCCGTTGATGATATCGGAGCGCTCGATCTCGCGCGCGAACATACGGATAAGGTTCGAGAAGTACGGTCTCAGAGCCAGCCCGATCGCCAGGAAGATCGCGAAGAAGATCCCCAAGTGAGCCATAAACGATCCCCATTCAAGGCCGTAGAACCAGGCAATCGTCTCACGCAGGGCGTTGATGCCGTAAGTGAACGGGAAGAACGGGTAGATGAACTGGAAGAACGGCGAGGTCATCTCGATAGGGTACAAACCCGTCGCACCTGGAATCTGCACGAAGATCAAGATGACGCAGATGCCCTTGCCGATATGCTGCAAGGTGGTCGACAGGGTAAGCTGGATAGCCAGATACGTAAGCGATGCGAGCACCGCCGTCAGGAGGAACAGCGCCACCGACTCGCATTGCACGCCGATGGCGAGGCACCCGGCGCAGCACACGATTGCCTGCAGCGACACCATCCCCCCGAAGAACAGGTAGCGCGCGATGTAGCGCTGAGCGGCCGTGAGATTCTCGATGCCCTCGTCGTCCACCTCGATGCGCATGATGACCATGAGCATGAACACGCCAATCCACAGCGACATGTTGATGAACAGTGGCGCCATGCCCGAGCCGTACGCGTTCAGGGGGAAGAGGTACTCGGTCTTCACCTCAGTCGGCGACTGCATGAAGCTCGCCACCTTCTCGGCGTCGATCGTCGTGCCGTCGCCGAAGAAATCGGTGATCGCCGTCGAGGTCTTCAGCGCCACGAGGTCGGTCTTCACTGTGTCGATGCTCGTCTGCAAGTCGGCAAGCACGCCATCGGTCTGGTCAAGCGCGCTTCTCGCCGTCGTGAGCGTCTCGGAAAGCTGGCCCGTGAGCGAAATCGCCTGGTCGACGAGCACACGTTGCGCCGATGCTGCCGCAGCAAGATTCCCCACCGCGACGTTCAAGTTCCCCACGCCCGCGTTGATGGCGGGGAACGTGTCGGAAGAGAGCGTCTCACGATAGGAGTCCGCGTTCGAGATGGTAGTTTGCACGGCGGTGTTCACCGAGTCGGACGCCGAAGAGACCGACTCGGCCACGCGGCCCATGTCGGCGCTCATGTCGGAGAGCTCAGAGAGCGACTGCGAGGCGTTCGTGTTCGACTGCTTCAGCCGCTCGATCACCTTCTCGAGGCTCGCCTTGTTGGGATCGCTGTCGTCCATCTGGGCAACGAGCGCCTCCATCTGAACCACGACCGCCTGGCTCGCCGACACCATGGCGTTGCCCTGGGCGATCGCACCATCGACGCGCCCCTGCGCCTCGGTCACGGAGCCCGCAGCGCCGCCGATGGCCGTGTTCACCTTGGCGGCCGATTGGGAAAGGAAGATCGACCCCGAGTCCATCGCGCCCATAAGGCCCGATGTCAACTTCGAGACGTCCGTTTGCGTGGTGCCCATGAGCGATTGGACGATGAGCATCTGACCGCTCAGATCGTCGAGCACCTCGTCCGCGTCGGAGAGCAGCGAGGCAGCGTCGGCCACCTTCGTCTGCGACTGGTCGGCCGCGTCGCGAAGCCCCTGGACGGAATCGCGGGCGCCGGAGATAGACTGTTGCGCCTTGTCGACCCCGGCGAGGGCGTTCGTGTGCGCATCGTCGATCTTGCCCTGCGCGAGGGCGGTTTCCTCGCCAAGCGCGTCGGTGACCGTTTTCGCGACGGTAGCGACGAACGTGGAGTTGATCGTGGTGTCGAGCGTGTTCGCGCCCGTGTCGGTGATCTTCGGCGACACAGGGTTCATCTTCTCGTTCACGTAGTACTCAAGCTGAGGCTGCTGGAAGTCGCCGGAGAGCAGCGTGAGCAGGTCGGCTGAGAAGTCGCGCGGCAGCACGAATGCCGCGTAGGCATGCCCCGATTTCACGGCCTCCATGGCAGTGTCGTAATCGACGAAATCCCACCCGAGCTGATCGTTGTCGTGCAATTGCTCGACGACCATATCGCCAAGGTTGATCTCGCCCGTAAGGTCGCTCGACGACCCCTCGTCCTCGTTCACCACGCAGACGCGCAGATTGCCGGTGTTGCCGTAGGGGTCCCAAAAACCGACGACGTTGAACCACGTGTAAAGGGAAGGCAAGACGATGAGCGCGAGCACGACGACGATCGACGCCGGTGCTTTCAGAATGCGAAGGAAATCGCGTTTGAGAACGCGCAGCACGTTTTTCAAGCCCGCCCCTCCTTCTATAGTTGAGATTGCGTTTGATTGGCGGCGTTATGGCGCAGCTCTTCCGCGGGAAAGCGCGTTTTCTGCATTGTATAGGGGAATCAGCCCCGCACAAGCGTACAGATAGTCAATTCCACAAGTGTGGCATAACTTTCAAGGGGCAAGAACTGCCGAGTACCTCGCAAAGTTGCCCTCCCCCTCTCCCGCCATAGCCACAAGCGACCTGGAGACGTCGCTGCATCGGGGCGCGTGCACAAATATGCGCGAAGTGCGTACCCTTGGAAGCACCTCCTCATTAAATCAAGAGAC
>USJN01000015.1 GCA_900554945.1 uncultured Coriobacteriaceae bacterium
CTCGACTACATGCCGTGGGCTGTGATGGCGCTCCTCGCGAACACGATCGCGCAGATGCCGGCTGCCAGCTTGCCCGCAAGCACCACCACGATCAGGTTCGGCTGGAAGTTTGCCGTAAACGACAGGTGGTCGCCAAACAAAAACGCGCAGCACACGGCGAACGCAATGCAAATGACCTTGTCCTTCGCGCGCAGGTCCTTCACCATCGAGAAGAGCGCGAGCACGTTGGCCGAAGCCGCGAGCAAACCCGCCGTCGCGTCGGAGGACAGCCCCACCGCGCCGCCGATCTTGGCGAGCGGCTTTGCCAGGTAGCGCCTGATGAGATACACCATCGGGAAGGCGCCGCAGAGCATCATGCCGATGGCACCCGCAACCTCGAGCGCGCGGAAGGTGCTCCCTTCGTCGGCGATGATCGGGTCGAACCCGAAGCTTCCAAATAGCGTCGACCACACGCCCGTGAAGTATTCCACGACCACGAGCACGAACACGATTTTGAGCGCGCTCTCCATCACGCGGCCGAACACGATGAATCCCTTGATCATGGCGTCGGGCTTGAACTTGAGGCCCGCCGCAAGCGCCACGCAGACGATGATGAGCGGGATGAGGTTCACGCCGATCTGCCCCCACGAGAGCGCCAGCTGATAGGTGGCGTCGGCATTGGTGGAGATAACCTCGCGCACCACCGGATGCGACACCGCGATGATTGCCGAAGCCACGAACACGCCGATGGGAATAGCGAGAAGGCCGCTCATCACGCCGAGCGCCAGGTACTTGCGGTCGCGTTTCTCGAGCATCTTCAGCGCCACGGGAATGGAGAACACGATGGTCGCGCCCGCCATGTATCCCGTGATCATTGCCATGATCCAGCTTTCGCGCGTCTCGGCAAGCGCATCGGCGAGCTGATAGCCGCCCATGTCGACAGCGATGAACGTGGTCGCAGCCATCGCAGGGTCGGCGCCAACAGCGGAATACGCCGACCCGAAGACCGAGCTTACGAACGCAGTGAGGTACGGTGCCGACGCCATAATACCTGCGGTCGGCAAGAAGATCGGGCCGATCGAGTCGATGCCAGCAACGAACTGCTGCCCAAGCTCGCTTTCGGGCTTGATGACGCTCGCCAGGCATCCGACGATCGCGCACGCCATGATGATATAAACCACGATAGTCCCGATGAGTTCCACAGGCTTCCTTTCAACCAATCAAGAGGACCCGCCCTTCGAGCGGGCAAAACTTTGCGAAGCAGGCGCTCCTTAGGCGACCTGCCCCGGCGTCGCGCCGTACAGCTTAAGCGCCAACGCCGAATACGCCTTCGCCGTGCGATACCACAAGTAGAGCCACTCGCCCACCGGATCGCCCGTCGATTCCTTGTAAAGCGCCCAGACGAACCAGTAGTACGCAGCGAGCGCGACATACGCCAGACAGTGGCGCATCTCGGCATCGGTCGGGGTCCGCCCGAAGTAAAGCTCGATCGCATGACGCGCCTCGTCGACCGAATAATCGGAACAACAGATGAACGTTCCCAAGTCGGAAGCGTAATCCGACATCGCCGAATACTCCCAATCGATGAGATACATCTCATCGCCGCGCACGAGGAAGTTCGGGCTGTAGAAGTCGTTGTGGCACAAGCACGGCTCGACGCGGTCCGCGCGCACGAACGCATCGAGCACCCCGGCGTTGCGCCCGAGCTCCTCGCGATCGGGAAACGACGGGTAGCTCTTCCTGCCGAGAAGCTCCACGATCGCAACCGCGTCGCGGTACGCGTCGAAGGACCACTCGCTTTTCGCGCCGCTGTTATGCAGGCGGCGGCCCAGCTCCATCGCACGGCGCACATGGTCCTCGTTGTGGTAGTCGAAGGGAACGCAGCCGTCGATGAAGCGCGAGATCTTCCAACCTTCGACGGGATCCTCGTAGATGAAGGTGTCGTCGATGCCAAGCTTCTTCGCGATGGCCTGCGAAAACGCCTCGCTTGCACGATTGATGATCTCATCGGTGCCCACACCTGGGTGGCGATAGACATACGACTCGCCGCGCACCACGAAGCGAAACGACAGGTTCGTGAGCCCTTCCTTGATGGGCACGATGCCCTCGACGTCGCCGCGCGAGCATTCGAGCACGCGGCAGATGTTGTCAAGGATCGCAGAGTCGACGTTCTCGATGAAGTCGTGGTCGAACTCCTTCAAGTCGGCAATGGAGTCGAACTCGTAGATCACGCCCGACTCGTAGGGCCGCATGACCATGCGCAGCTCGTCGAGGTGCGCGCGATAGATGTCCTCCCAGAGCTTCCCCGCGGTTTCGGGCCGATCGTACTCGTCGACAAGGATTCTCACGAAGGTTTCGGAGAACGCGCGGTCGAAATACACGTGCCCGAGCATGCCGTACTTGTCGCGGCCGCCGATAGTCACGCCCGTGATGCGCCCGTCGCGCGCGGTGTCGAGCAGGTACTCGTTCGTCTCGCCCGCGAAGAACACGCCCGGGTAATAGGCCTCGAACACGTACGGCTCGAAGACGTTTTCGGTGAAATAGTCGTCCGACGAGCAGACGTAGGTGTTCCCCAGCTTCTCGCGCACGAGCATGAGGGTTGAATTGTTGTTGCGCACGGAGTATTCCGCATTGACGCGGATGGTCACACCGAACTTGTCCTCGAGGTAGAAGAAGGCTTCCTTCATGTACCCCACGACGACGGTGATGTCAGTGATGCCCGCCTCCTGAAGCTGGCGGATCTGACGCTCGATGAGCACCTCGCCACGCACGGTGAGCACGCCTTTGGGCTTCTCGTAGGAAAGCGGGGCGAAGCGAGAAGACAGCCCCGCCGCCATGATGATGGCGTTGTCGACCTTGTAGGGCGAAAGCGCCTCGAAGCCGGCAGGCGTCACGGAGAAGCTGTCCGCCAAGCCCGCGTCAACGAGCGCGCGATATGCCGTGTTCACCGTTCCAAGCGACAGGCCGGTTGCCGTCGCGATGTGGCGCTGCGTGTGGACGGCTTCGTCGCGCAGCGCATTGAGCACCTTGAACGTGCTTTTCGTCAATGTCATTGCAATACTCCCCAGTAAATGAAACGAGAAGTATTCTAGCGGAAGGTGTTCAGTCTTGTAAAGTTTTAATCAACTATTGAACAAATGCAGGTCAAAAGCTTAGGCGTACGGCCCGAAATCGAGCTCGACGGGCGCATGGTTGCGTCGCGCCTCCACCGGGGGAAGCTTTCGCCACTCGCCGTAGAGCTGACGCAGGAAGGCCTCGGGGTCGGCGGGCGCGGGGAACTCGCATCCTTCGAAGGTGACAGTCGAGGTCGGCAGCATCATCGAGCGCGCATAGGGCTCATAGGTCGCATACGCCATGACAACGAGGTCGTCCGAGGCAAGCGAAGGGTCGTTTCCGCAGGTGGCAGCTTTATTGAAACGGGATGCAATCTTTTCGGGAGAATAGAGGCCGCGAGCTGCAAGGTGCGCTGCGCCGCAAGCCGCACGCTCGATCGCGCCGAGCGCTCCCTTGTGAGGCACGACGATGCTCTTCGCATGGGAAAGATACGACACGCTTTGCCAGAAGCGGCAGTCGCGACGCTGCTTTGCCGCCGTCGCCGAGTCGGACGAGAGGGCGTCATAGGGCAGAAGGTCGACAAAGATTCCCTGGTCAAAGCCTGCTTCGATGGTCTCCTCCGTCGCGAAGCGCGTACCGCGCAGCCACACCTTGCCGAACAGCGCCGCCTGATGCGGGTTCGTCTCGGGGGTCGACACGACGTATTCCTCGCCCAAAAGCGCCGGCGCCTCGGCGACGAAGCGGTCGTAGTCTGCGCGCGGCATTCCCAAATCGATGTCGTCGTCCCACGGGATGAAGCCCCCATGGCGCAGCGCCCCGAGCACCGAGCCCGAATCGAGGAAGTACGTGACGCCCAGCTCGCGGCAGACGCGGTCGATTTCCTTCAAGATGCGCAGCTCGAGCAGCTGGAGTTTCCTTAGGTCCCTATCGTCATATTGCATTGCGTTTCCTAGCCTATCTGCCCGAATAATCCCTACAACCTACCATTGCGCGCGCTGACCTGCCGCCGCGGCCTCGTAGAACACCGCAAGGCGTGCCGAGGTGTCGGCGATGTCGAACCCGTGCGCGCGAACCTGCTCGCACGCGTCGCTGCGCGCAGAGTCCGCCGAGGCATGAAGCATCCGCACGCATTCGCCAGCCCATGCCCCGGCACCTGCGGAAAGCGGCATGCGGCTCGTACGGTCGCTCACCACTGCGAGCTCGGGCACGCCCGTCGAGACGATGGTCGGAAGCCCCGATGCCTGCGCCTCGACCGCGGAGAGGGCAAGCCCCTCGTTCACCGAGGGAAACACGAACGCGTCCGCCGCGCGCAGAAGCCGCGGCACGTCGTCCACCACGCCGAGAAAGCGCACCGCATCCCCCAGCCCCAGCTCAGCTGCGCGCGCCTTCAGGGACTCTTCGAGCTCGCCGCGCCCCGCGCACAAAAGCGCTGCATCGGGGAGCTCGCGCACTACCTGGGAAAACACTTGCAGCAGGAACTCGTGGTTCTTCACGGGAATCAGACGGCCCGTATGGCACACGACAGGGTGGCCGGAAAGCCCCAGCTCGGCCTTCGCCTGCTCATGCGCAGCCTCGTCGCACGCATAGCGCGTCATATCGATGCCGTTCGGCACGATGGCGAAGCGCTCGCCTTCCACAATCGCGCCCCCGAAGCGGTCGAGCCCCGCCTCACGCGAGCATGCCATGAAATAGTCAGCCACACGGCGCACGGGATGCGCAGCCACGTTGAAGGCAAGTCCCGCCAGGCCGCCCACGTAGTTCTGCGCATGGCTGTGCGCAATCGTGAAAGCTCCCGCCCGTTTCGCCTCCGAAAGGTAGACGGGCGCGCACGAGCCGATATGCCCATGCACCACGCGCCATTCCGGATGCTCGGCGAAAAGCGCGCGAACGCTGCGCCGATAGGCACCCGCATTCAACCCCGTGAAGCGCGGCACGCGGAAAAAGCGCCCGCCGAGCCGCTCGATTTCGGCGTCGTAGTCGCCTTCGCGCTGCTCGTGCACGAGAAAGTCGAACTGGATGCGATCGCGGTCCATCGCGCGGTAGAGGTTCATCACCATGGTCTCGGCCCCGCCGCGATCCATCACACCAATCACCTGCAGCACACGCATCAGCAAGCCTCCTTAGCATCGACCGCGCCGTCCCGTGCAGCTTCGCCCTCGGCCCCGATGATGTGGTCGGGCCCCTTCTTCACGACTCTCGCCAGAAAGAACAGCAAGATCGCCACACCGGCGAGGCACGCACCCGCGCCCGCGAAGCTCACGCCGTTCATATCCCACCTATCCACGCAGAAAAACGTGAGCGGGATGACGGCGAGAAACGCGACGACGTTGCCCGCGAAGTTCGCCCAGAAATGGCGCAACGTAATGAGCAGGTCGCCGAAGAACCACAGAAACGCAGTGGCGGCGGTCGAGACGATGATCGGCTGCAACAGGTAGACGTAGGGCACGATGCTCTCGCCGAACAAAAGCGCGAGCGCCCAGGCGCCAATGAACTCGAGCACGATCGCGCAGGCAACCGTGACGCCCACGATGCCCGCGACCGTCTTTCCCAAAAGCGCCACGAAACCGCGCGCGTTCCCCTCGAAGAACAGCTTCGGGAAGATGTCGAGCAGCGGCCCGTAGAGATACTGCGCGCCCATCTGGATGACGAGCGCGGGCGCGGCGACCGACGAGTAGATACCGAGCGCCGCCGAACCCACGGTGAGCGCCAGGTACTGCTTGGGAATCGCGAAGATGGCGCTCGCCGCCACCGAGGCGACCACGGCGGGAAGCGAGGTCTTCAGGAAGAAGAGCGCCTTCTTGCGGGAAAGCGAGATGCGCACGGGCTCGAATCGCTGGCAGTGCGGCAGGTCGAAGGCGAAGAGCACGGCCGCCGCGGCGACGAGCATGGCGATAATCGCCGCATCGAGGTTGCGCGTCGCCCAGTAGACCACCACGAACGCCACGAGGGTCGAGGTGCCTTGCAGGATGAACGACTTGCCGATGTAGTCCATGCGGCGGTTGATCTGGTCGACGCCGTGCAGGATGTCGATCACAAGCCCCACGCCCTTGAAGGCGTAGAAGAGCGCCACCGTGATGAGCGCCTCGGGAGCGCAGGTGAGGGCCGCATATATCATGCAGGCGACGAACGCGCCTGCAAGCGTGAAGCAGCGAAATCCCATGTACTCGCCCACCGTGTTCTCACGACGGATGTCGGAGATTTGGTAGGTCCCCATCTTGTAGTTGGCGAAGGTGCCGAAGATGCCCACGACCGACATGGCAAGCGAGAGCAGGCCCGCATCGTCGTAGCCCGACGACAGACGTACCACGAAGATGGTGGTGAACCACTGGCAGGCGAGGTAGGTCATGGAACCGATGGAGTTCCAGATCATGTTCGCCTTCACGGAAAGCTTCTCAGGCACCTCAGTTTCTACCGCCGCATCGGCTTCGAGCGCATCGCTGACCTGCGAAGCGGCTTCCCGAGGCGTTTTCGCATCGCTCATAGGCGATAGGCTTCCATCACGTGCACGGCGCGATCGGACTCGGCGGGCGGCGTGCGCCAGTCGCCGTACTCGATGGTGAGGAACTCCTCAGCCCCGGCGGGAGCTGTGAACTCGCGGTCCTCGAACTTCATTCGCACGGGCTTGAACAGGCTCTTTGGGTACGTCTTGTTCGGATTCCCCTCGCCAACGACATCGATGACGCAATCGGAAGAGCCCTCGTTCACCTCGCGCGCGATGCCGTCGAGCTTCGCCGCGAGCTTGTAGAGGTCGGCATGCTTCGCAAACGGGCACACGATCTTCTTCGCCAGGCGGACGACGGCGCTCGAGCCCACCGTCGGGTCGGCCACGGCGAAGCTGCGCCAGAGCCCCACACGGGAGTGCTTCTTGAGAAGGCCCGCGCGTGCCGGATCGAAGTTTTCCAAGGGGAAGATGTCCACCCACACGCCCGTGGCAGCCTTCTTCCCCACGAAGTTCTCGTAGATGACCGTGGTCGTGTCGACGATCTTCGCGAACTGGTAGATCGACGATTTGTCGCGATAGGACACGAGTTTGAAGCGCTCGGAGGTGCGCCACTCGTTGAAGTGGTCCATGAGCAGCTCGTACTGGTCGCGCATCATGATGATGTCCATGTCGTCGTCCCACGGGATGAAGCCCCCGTGGCGCACGGCACCGAGAAGCGTGCCGTAGCCTAAGAAGTACTCCACGCCATGCGCGGCGCACACGCGGTCAATCTCGTCCATGATGTCGAGCTCGATCGCCTTCATGTCGTCGACGGAGAGGCGCTCCATGTTAGTCCTCACCTGCGCCTACATTCGCGTCCGCAGGCTTGCTCGCGGCCTCGCCCACTTCCGCATCCGCGTTCTCGATAGCGTCCAGCTCGGCAAGCGCCTCCGCCTGCGCGAGCGCCGCAACCTTGTTGCGCAGCTGCGAGAGCTCGACGGTGGTGAAGAACTCGCGCACGAGCAGGATGGCGATGATGGCGAGGAACACGCAGTTCGACGGCGATTCGATGCCGAAGATGTTCGAGAAGAAGAACGCGATGTGCGGGAACACCGCCAAAAGCAGGATGACGAGCGCGAAGATGAACCAGAACGTGCTGTCGGCGATCTTCAGCTCGGAGTGGCGGATCTTGCGCAGGACGTAGATGAAGACGAGCAGCGCACAGACGATGAGCGTGATTCTGAATAAGAGGGTCATTTACTTTCTCCTCCTGAACCATTGCACGATGAGAATGGACAGGCTGATGCGCAGCATGTAGGACACCGATTTCGTGAAGTTGAGGTAGCTCTCGCCAGCGGTGCGCTCGCGCATCTCCACCTGCATCTCCTCCACCTTGTAGCCATGGCGCATGAGAAGCGAGATGGTGTCGGGCTCGGGGCCGAAGTCGAGCTCGTTGGCGAACAGCGGGATCATCTTCGAGTCGAACAGGCGCATGCCCGAGGTGGGATCCTGGATGCGCTTGCGCGTGGTCACGAAGATCATCGCCGTGATGAGCGCCGAGCCCGCCATGCGCGCGGAGAAGGGCTTCTTGCAGTCGGCGAAGCGCGATCCCACGACCACGTTCGCGCCGGTTTCCTCCGCGACCTCGACCATGTCGTCGATGTAGGCTGCGGAATGCTGACCGTCGGCGTCGAACTGGATAGCGTAATCGTAGCCGTGCGCGTACGCGTACTTCATGCCTGTCTGGAACGCCCCGGCAAGACCGAGGTTCACCGGCAGCGAGATCAGATGATAGCCTCGCTCGCGGCAGATGGCGGCGGTTCCATCCTTCGAGCCGTCGTTCACAATGACGTAATCGATGTCGGGCGCGTTCTTCCGCAGATCCTCGATCGTCGATACGATGTTCTCCTCTTCGTTATACGCAGGTATAACGGCGAGCACTCGTTTGTTCATAACCTTCCAACCTGATACCGTGCAGCCCCTCGAGCGAGCGCGGTGAGCTGCGTGAAATTTGACACACGATTCTTTATTTTACCTCTTTTCGATATCGTCCACGCACTCAACCTATAATAAGGGCGAACGAAGAGAGAGCCTTCAGGAGGAAATCGTGGCGACCACCGCTGAAAATCGCACGGCGCAAAGCTTGCGCATCTGTCTGTTCTCGGCGCTTTACCGGCCGAGCATGGGGGGCGTGGAAACCTACACCGAAAGCCTTGCGCGCGCATTATACGAGATGGGAGCCGAGGTAACGGTTGCAACTTGCAATACCCACGGCCTTGCCGCGCGCGAGCGCGAGGACGGCGTGAACGTCGTCCGCTTCCCGTGCAAGCCGCTTTTGGGGGGTCGGTTTCCCTTCGTGAAGAATGACGAGGAAGCGAAGCGGTTGTGGACGCATCTTGAAGATGAGCACTTCGATTACGTGATAGCGAACACGCGCTTCTACACGCTGACCGAGCGCGCGCTCGACTTCGCGGCGCGCACCGGCGTGGTGCCGCTGCTCATCGAGCACGGGTCGGCGCACCTTACGATGGGTAGCGCCCTTGTCGACCCGGCGGTGCAGGCGGTCGAGCATGCGCTCACGAAGCGCGATCTGCGCTACCCGTTCGTCGCGTACGCCGTGTCGAGGAAGGCGAGCGCATGGCTCGGGCATTTCGGGATCGAGTCGGCGGGCGAGCTTCCCAACTCAATCGACGCCGATGCGTATGCGGCCCAGGCGAGCGCGCGAGACTTCCGAGCCGAACTGGGCATTCCCGCAGATGCCCTCACGGTTGCCTTCGCGGGGCGCCTCGTTCCCGAAAAAGGCGTGGTTGAGCTTGCCCAGGCCACAGCGGCGATCGCCGAGCACCCGGACGCGAGCGGGCGTGCCGTGCATCTTGTCATCGCGGGCGCGGGCCCCAAGCAGACAGATATCGAGCGAATCGGATGCGGAAGCGTCCATCTGGTAGGACGGCTGGAAAGGCAGGATCTGGCGGCGCTCATGTCGCAGGCCGACGCGATGGCGCTGCCCTCCCGGTCGGAAGGCTTCGCCACAACCCTGCTCGAGGCCGCGGCGTGCGCCACCCCCGCAATCGTCACCCCCGTCGGCGGCACCGACGAGCTCGTAAGCGACGAGCGCTTCGGCACCATCATTCCCGATGCGCGCACCGAGACGGTCGAGGCAGCGCTGCGCGAGGCGGCACGCAACCCGCAACGACTCGCTGAGCAGGGAGCGAACGTCGCGAGGCGCGTGCGGGCGGAATACAGCTGGAGGCGCACCGCCGAGCGAGCGCTCTCCGCGTGTCGCAAGGCGAACGAGAAGTAAGGTTCCTAGTCGTCGATCGCGGTGATGCGGTACAGGCGCATGTCGTCGCGCGCGAGCACCACCTCGAACCCGGGCGTGGAGTCGCGCACGTAATCGATGCCGCACCACAGGCTGTTGTCGTCGTAGGTGAAGAAGAAGTTGCTGTCGGGATCAGATGGGTTGTACCATCTTCCCTGGTCAAGCAAAAGCAGGTACTCGGCTCCGACGTTTTCGACGGCCTCTTTCACCCGATCGTCGTAGGAGATGCTGTCAAGGCGGCTGCGGATGAGCGCGCTGTCCGCGGTCTCGCTGCTCACGCCATAGGTGCGCAGGTAGCGGTAGTACGTGCGCATGCCGTCGACCACGTAGCAGAAGCAGCTGCCATCGTTGGGATTGTTGATGACGACGGCAGCTTCGGGAAGAATCTGCTCGACCTCTGTGACGAACTCCTTTTCCGCGGTCGTGTAGATGTAGTCAACGTTGTTCTGCCACGAAAGCCGCTGCCAAACCAGCGTCATCGCCCCGCGACCCATGTTGGGAACCTCGCTCGACGGATTGATGTCGGTGCGCGGGTCATCGAGGAAAAACGTTCCCCACACCAGCACGAACGCGCAGAGAGCGCACGCGATGGAGGTCGCCCACGCAGGCGCCTTGTCGCGAGAGCGGGAAAGAAGCCGCGCAATCGTGCGCGCAACGAGGGCTACGCCCATCGCCGCGAGGGGGATACCGAAGATGGCCGCCATCGCCGCCACACGGTAATAGTCGGTGTACCAGAAACCGGTCAGCAGATGCTGCAGGCGGCCAGAGGTCGACACGCCGACGATGAACATCCCGCAGGCGAGCACATACGAGGCGGAAAGCCACAGCCAACGGCGCTCTTTAAACGTCCAGAACATGCCCACGAACACGAACACCATGAGCACGAGCTGCACGCCGTCGTCCATGAACCCGAGCATAAGCGTATGGAGCACCGCCTCGAGCGGATACTGCGCGGCACCCCATGAGTGTTCCACCACCGCGCTCAGGAAGGGCAGATGGTACACCACCCACCAGATAACGCAGATAAGGACGGCCGCGACCGTCGCGAACAGGATGCGCAGCCGCCATTTCGCCGCACCTTCGCGACGGAGAAGGTCGGCCGCGATCGCCGCTCGGTAGATGCAGAAGGGAATGAGCCACACGACCACGACGAACACGGCGTTCGGCTGCGCGAGCGCCAAGGCGATGATGCCGATGACGAACAGCGCCCCCGCGCAGATGCGCTCACGGCGCGAAACCCCCGTGCGCAAGATCGCCACGAACAGCGCCGCTACGAGCGGCAGCAGGCAGTAGGCGGACGTGTTCGGGAACAGCGGGCCCCAGGCGAGCAGCATCCAGGGAAAGGCCGAGAACATAGGCGCGCAGGCGGCGCCCCAGCACACGATGTCGCGACGCCCTTGGAAGACGATGCGCATGAACGCGAACATGCTTGCAGGCAGCGCCAGCGCCACGAACACGAAGTTCGCGGCATTTTCCGAAAGCGGAATGGGGACGTCGAGCAGGCTCACCATGAAGGCCGCGACGTTGTACCAGGCCGTCGGGTAGAAACCGCCGCCAGGAAGCGGGTTAATCGCCGCGTCTGCCGCGCCCGCGTAGAGCGACGTGCTGAAAGGCGACCAGTTCCCCGTCTCGACGAAGCAGCGAATCGAGCCTAAGTGGCTCACGTTGTCGTATTCCTGCATGTAGTTCGAGGGGTCGCCCAGAAACGTGGTGAACATGCCCACCGACACGACGACGCCCATCAAGAGGTAGAGCGCGAGCGCGCACAGGTCGAAGCGGCATGCCTCGCGGCTGCGCTCGCCGAAGCGACGGCGAGGCAGGTCGCGTGCGCGCACACGACCGACGATGCAGATGATAAGACCCACCGCGAGCTGGGGGAAGAAGACTGTCGCCCAGTTGGTGTTGATGCCCAGGGCGGCGTACGCCAAACAAAGGGCGATCGTCGCCGGAATGCCCAGAAGCGGCGCGAAGGCGATAGCCGACGCCACGTGCATGCGAAGGCCCGCAAGCACGAGCGCCCCCGGAACGAACAAGAACACAGCCCCCGCAAACGCAGCGGCGAAGAACAAACCCCACATACCTTACCTTCCTAAGCATCGCACAACGCGATGAGAAATCACGAATTCAAGCCAACGAGGGCGCCGCATCGGACGCCCGCATGCCAAACTCAGTCATTATACTATCGTTTCTCTTGCAGTTACTTTGCCATCCCAGGCAATGCGAATGAGAATTCGCCAGCCACAGGCTCATCGATCACGCCTGCTTCAAGCAAACGCTTTTTGTAGGTCGACACCCAACTCGATTTCTTTCCTGTGCGTTTCGCTATCTCATCCCGAGGAGTTTGGCCCTCGCTATTCATTGCCCTTAGAAAAGCCACGTCTCCCTTGGACAGCTCGGAGCAGGTGGCGCTCAAGACCCTGTCTTCAAATTCCATCCGCGCGACTTGAATACCGCTTTGAACGTGGTTCGCCGTTATCGTCTTTTCTCGACGAGAAGCATTCCAAGAGCGGTAGCCAACCAGCTGGAACATGAACGGGAAACCGCCTATTGCTTCGCACGCTACATCCAACGCATCGTCGTCGATGGTTTTGCCAGCATCTTCTATGGTCAAGCGAAACGCCTCGTACACCTCATAATCGGGAATTGTACCCAGGTCATGCCTTGCAGCACGCCTTAAAAACGAGGTGGACTTTCCGGAAAGCAAAGCGGAAACCTTAGAGGGCAGGCCAGCCATCAGCAATGCAACTTTCTTCCCTTCGCGGACGAAGTGCTGGTAGGTAGTCACCAGTT
>USJN01000016.1 GCA_900554945.1 uncultured Coriobacteriaceae bacterium
GGGAATACTCGTCAAAAGACAACGTCGACATAAAAAAATGGCCGCAACATGCTCGTTGCGACCACCTCTGCACATCGTATGCAGCGTCTCACTGCGCCTTTTGACTACCTCAAGTTAAGCACAAATCGAAAGCGCTTCGTAAGCGAAGACTTTGTGGATTTCTGCGAATTGCAGGCGTCACAGCGCAATTCGCGTGCGCACGCATCACCCGCCGTCCTTAAAGCCAGGCGCAGGCGAACGCTATCTCCGAACGCCGGAGAACGCGTAGAAGCCAGGCGTATCCACCAGCGCCTCGATTTCGAACTTGTCCGCCCAAAGTGCGCTCTCCTCGCTCGCTGCGCGCAGACCGCAGCTCACCCCCGCGGCAACTGCCTCGTGGTGGCGATTGATGACGTCCCTGCCTGATCCATGGGCGACGACGAAACGCCCTCCTGTCTTGACCAGGCGATACACTCTCTCAACCAATGCGGCCTTCTCGAAGAAGTGAGGGTAGGCGTTGTAGATGACCACAGCGTCGAAGCGCTCGCCTTCATCGAGCGAAAGCGCGTCAGAGGCACGAAGCTCCACGGAAGGTTCGTTGCCGAACTTTTCCCTCGCGCGCTCGACCATCTTCTCCGACACGTCGACCGCCACGATCTTTCCCGCTTGGGCCGCAAGGTAGAAGGGGATCATCACACCCGTGCCGCACCCCAAATCGAGCACCGAGTCGCCCGGCTTCAGATCGACGAGCGAGAGCACCGCCCCCTGCACGCGGCTCTCACCCGAACAGCCGCTCTCATCCCAACTGTCCGCCCGTTCGTCAAAGTAGGCCGCTATCTCGTCCATAACAATCCTTTCATCGCGGAATGACCACCGGTCTCCCGCCGTGCTCGATAATGTCTGCGTCCATGCCGTAGATCCGCTTGATGCGCTCGGGCGTGACGCATTCTCGCCCGCCTACGGCGTCAACCGCGCCGTCTTTTAGGAAGAGGAAGCGGTCGCAATAGCGAATCGCCAGGTTGATGTCGTGCATGACCGCGCAGGCAGCGATACCACGCTCGTCGACCTCGCGGCGGACCTCCCGCATGACCTCCTGCTGGTTGGCAGGGTCGAGGTTGTTGGTCGGCTCATCGAGCAGAAGCGTCTCTGCCTGTTGCACGAATGCCCGCGCGAGAACCATCTTCTGGTACTCTCCGCCGGAAAGCTCGTCGGCATAGCGCAGCGAGTAAGCGGAAAGCCCCAGCCGCTCGAGCGTCTCGCGAACAACAACATGGTCGGCCTCCGTCGGCGCGCCCTGCATGAGAGGATGGCGTCCAACGAGTACCGAATCGTAGACCGTCAGGCGGTTCGCATGGCTATGCTGGGCGACGAGCGCGACCTTTTGCGCTCGCGCGCGCCGCTTGACCTCGCCCATGGGCACGCCGTCGAGGAGCACCTGCCCCGCATCGGGCTTTCGGAGCCCCATCAGGCATGACAGAAGCGTCGACTTGCCGCACCCGTTCACCCCGAGAATCGCCGTGAACGATCCGGGAGCAAGCTCGATCGACACGTCGCGCAAAACGGGAGTTCCCGCCCGGTAGGAAAAGCCGAGTCCACAGGCTGCAAGCATCAGCGGCTCACCCCCCGAAACAGCAGGTAGATGAAAATAGGCGCGCCGACGAACGACGTGATCGCCGAAATCGGCAAGATCAGCGGCGACACAACGACGTGGCAGAGGATGTCGGACACCAGCAACATTCCCGCGCCGGCGAGCGCCGAGGCTGGAAGGAGAAAGCGGTAGTCGGCGCCAAGCACACGGCGCATCACGTGCGGCGCGACCAGCCCGACGAAGTTGACGATTCCGCAAAAGGCGATCACCGTCGAGGCCGCCGCGCTCGCGACCAGCATGTTCGCGAGACGCACGTCGTTCACGGATATCCCCAGGCTATGGGCGAGGCCCTCTCCGGACTCGATTGCGTTCATGGCCCAGCGGTTCGCAAAGAAGAACACGGCGCTTACCACCGTAACGAGCGCCATCACGGCGAGCTGGCTTTTGCTCACGCGGCCCAGATCGCCGAATGTCCAAAAGACCACGGCAGCGACCTGGGAGTCTTCTGCAAAGTATTGCACGATCGTGGTACCTGCGGTGAACAGCGCCGACAAGGCAACGCCGAGCAGCACGATGCTCTCGGGAGTCATCTCGCGCACGCGCGACAAAAGCAAAATCACCACCGTCGAAAGCATTGCGCCCGCAAACGCGAAGAGCGCCGTCGTTACGGGGTCAGCGGTCGAGATGCCCTCGTAGGCGGCGGATGCGCCCGCACCACCTGCGAAGACGATGATTGCAAGCGAGGCACCGAACGCAGCGCCCTGCGAGATACCGAGCGTGCTCGCCGAGGCAAGCGGGTTGCGCAGGACGCTTTGGTAGGCGCACCCCGCAAGCGCGAGAGCCACCCCGGCGACGATAGCTGTCAAGACGCGGGGGAGACGAATGTTTTGAACTGCGGCGACGGTACGCACATCACCCTGCCCGAAGACCGCGCGCACCACATCGAGAGGGGCGATCTGAAGCGAGCCCATAGTCATCGAGAACACGGCAATGCCGACAACCGCAACGAAGAGGGCGACGAGTACGAGGCGCTTGCGCCTGATATAGCCCGCATACGCGTCACGGGACGCTTTCCCCTCGCCGGGCAAGCTCGCGGTTGTGATTTTGTCCTCTTCCATAAGCGGTTATTCTAGCTGAAAGAAAGCGTCGTGAAGCCCATGCCCGCATTCTTCATGGTTTGGTAGAAGTCGACGCCGAGAAGCGTGGTGTAGATCTCGGAATACTTTGCATCCAGATCGACATCGGCGAACTTTTCAGGGTAGATGGTCGCGCCGATGAAGTACGTGTCGCAGATGCCCGTGTCGATGTTGGTGCCGTTGAAATTGAAGAACGGCTGCGTGTAGAGGTGGCCCTCCTTGAATGCCTTCAGGTCATCGAAGAAGGCCTTGTTGTTGGCGTAGTCGGCCTTCATAAGGTCCATGTTGCCCGCGTTTAAGAACATGAAGTCGGGGTCCCAGTTGCCGATCTGCTCGAGGTCGACGTCGATGGCGGCTTTCTGGCCCGTCTCGTCGGCGACGTTTTTCGCACCGAGCTCGACGAGCGGGGCGTAGTTCGCGTACGTGCCGGTGAAGCTCTTAGCACCCTTGTAATTGACGGCGCCCACGTAGACACTCGGCTTGTCGGCATCGGGGATGTCGGCCGTGCGCGCCTTCAAGTCGGCGTCCCAATCCTTGAGCTTCGAGACGACTTCCTGCGCATGGTCCTGCGTGCCCAGCGCCTCGCCGACGCAGGTGATCGAGGTGTATACGTTGTCGGTGAACAGCTGGTTTTGGTAGGTGATGCCGATGACGGGGATGCCCGTGTCCGCCTGGAGCAAGTCGCACTCTTCAGCGCTGCGGCTCGAGATGATCACGTCAGGTGCGAGCTCCATGAGCTGCTCCTCGTTGACGTTCGTCTCAAGCAGATGGTTTCCATTGCTCGTTGCCGGCAAGTTGGCAAAAAGATCCTTGTACGCAATCGTGTACGGACGGTTTAAGGCCGGCTCGGTTTCCATCTCGGTTGCAGCAATGAGCTTGTCCTGCCCGCCCGCATACACGACGAAGCGCGCGCCGCTGCCGACGGTCGCCGCGCTTTGAACATCAGCGGGAACCTCGACACTTCGACCATAGGCGTCGACCACCGTCTTCGTCGCCGCGGCGTCCTGCGCCCCCTCCGACGAACCCGTGCCCGCAGGTGCGGAGCAGCCCGCAAACGCAAACAGGCACGCGCACAGGCAGGCCACTACGGCAACCGCGCCGCACGCTCTCATTCTCTTCAACATGAGCTTCTTCCCTTCGCTTTGAAACGTATCGAATCGCTGCGACAGATAGTAACACGATTGCCTAATTCGTAACATCCCTATTCCGAGAGCGGCGCCCCAAACAGAGCAAAGCGCCGCGCCCTTTTTCGGGACGCGGCGCCTTTTTCGTCAGCCCATCTGCACCAAGTGCAAACGAGCTGCTATCGAGCTATTCCGCTACGGCATCGTAACCTGGAACGTCACGATCTCGTCGTAGGTCTTGGAGTTCGTGACCTCGAAGGAGCCCTGCACGTTCACGAGATCGTCGATGCTCTTGATGCTGTCGTCCATGAAGGTCATGAAGGTCTCGGCATAAGCGTTCGGCTGGATCGTCTCGTAGATGTAGGGGCTGATCATCTTGCCGTTCACCGTCCAGGTGCCGTAAGAGCCGCTGAAGTCGATCGCCGTGTCAGCGCTCTTGTTCGTGATGACCAGGGTATAGCCGCAGGAGTCGAGCCAATCCTGCTTCTTGTCGACAACCATCACGGAGATGTTGTCGTCGCTGTAGATCTCCTTGTCGATGGCCTGAATCGCCTGGTCGTCTGTCGCGCTCGAGCCGCTGGTAGTACCGCTATCAGAGGAAACCGAGCTCGAGCCTAGATCCTTGACCTCGTCGCTCGTCTTCTTGAACTTCATGCCCTCGCCATCGACCTCGATGGAGAGCACGCCGTCCTTGATCGTCGCGTCGACGCTATCGCCCTCGATCGTCAGGGACACCTTATCAGCCGACTTGGCGTCCCAGGTGCCGTCCATCGTCTCGCCGAACATGCCGAGCTTGAACGTGCCGTCCTCGGCGAAGGTCGCCTCGACGGTGAGGCCGAACGCCTTCATCATGGCCATATCGTCTTCGGAAGCGCCCGTGAGCTCGGAGAGCTCCCACGTTCCGATGACCGCCTTCTTGGGGTCGGCCTTGTCACCCCCGCCGCAGCCGACGAGCGCGAAGCATAGCGCGATAGCGAATGCGACAACTCCGAATACCTTCAACTTCGATTTCATGGTAGCACTTCCTTCCCGAATAGCTTTCCCATTCCAACCACTCTATCTTGCACGCCGGAGCTTGTCGCCCCGACGATGGTGCCCGCGGTGTTAAAGCCCGATCGCGCCGCCGCAGAACTCGCAGCGTCCGTTCGCGTCCGGCATTGTGGTGGCCCCGCAGAACGGGCAGGTCACTGCTGCCTTCGGAGCCTTCGCCGCCGCAACGTTCTCGCGCACCGCCTCGCGCAGGCTCGTGAGCGCCTCGCGGATCTCGTTTGCCTGGCGCTCCGCCTCGCGGAATTCCACGGAATAGCGTTCCTCGATGCGGCTATCGTTGACCTTGAACGTGATCTCGTCGAAGTAAGGCGAGTTCACGTGGATGGTGAGGTACACGTCGTAGTCGATGTCGTAGCGCGGCGGGTCGTAGCTTTCCCGGTGGCCTTCGGAGTCCTCGCGATAGATTTCGGTGCGGGTCTCGCGAACCTCCGAATCGCACCCGGTGACTTGGGAGAAGTCCATCACGTCCGGGTTCGCATCGCGCCACCGCGACGAGGAGGTGACGATGAAGCACTTCGCATCCTCGTCGAGGAGCACCTTGGTGTCGCCACCGAGCGTGCGCGTCGTGTTGAACCCAGCGACGCGGTCCTTGTTCGCCTCGCGATAATCGAGCTGCTCGCGGATCTGCTCGACCGTCGAGCGCCTGCGCTCGCTGAAGAAGGGGGAGAGCTTCTTGGCGCACTCTTTGCACAGGTTGCCGTCTTCAAGCTTCCTGTTGCCGAGCAAGCCGATTTCCCCTCCGCAGATATCGCAGCTCTTCTTCTCGAAGATCTTTCCAAACAATCCCATACCCGCACTCCTTCCCGCGCATCCAACGAAGTTTTCGTTAACTTCATGGTGAGGGAAAGGGGCCTCCGCGGCAACGACCCTATGGCCCGCAGCGCGGCGCAAAGTGCGACCGCGTGGCCATTTCGTGCGGAAAGGGAAGGGTGCGATTTAGCGTGGCTCCTGCTCATCGCGCATTTTCGGGACAATAAGCCCGCTTGATACCGCATGGACCGCAAGGCGCAGGATGTTGTCGTAGCCGGTCTTCGCGAGAATCTCGGAGATGTGGCGCTTGACTGTGCCCTCGGACAAGAAGAGCTCTTGCGCGATTTCCTTGCGCGTCTTGGTCTCGCACACGAGGCGCAGGATATCGACTTCCACGTCGGTCAGCGCCGCCGCGTCCGAGAAGATGCTCTGCTGGGCGCGCGGGAAGGTGGAGTAGCCTTCCATCGTGGAGCGGATGATGCCAAGAAGGTCGTTCGTGCCGACATTTTTGTAAACGAAGCTGTCGACGTGCGCGGCGCGGGCCTGCTCGATGAAGGTGATCTCGGGCATGCCCGTCATGATAACGACGCGCACCTCGGGATGAGATTCCTTGATGCGGCGCGCAGCAACGATACCGCTCGAGTCGTTTTCGGTACATACATCCAGAAGCGCGCAGGTGGCGCCCGTCTTCTCCACTTCATCAAGCGCGAAAGCGGCATCGGCGAGGGAAGCCACGACCTCCATGTCGGGCTGCGCGTCGATGGTCTGGGCGAGCGAATCGCGCAGCATGGTCTGGTCTTCTACGATGACGATCTTGATCATTGGTCCTCTCCTTCATGCGGCGGCGCGCACGGCGCCTGGGCCTCGATGGTGAACGGGGAAGTCGATACGACGGAAAGCGTGCCGCCCACGCGCGCGAGCGTCTGGCGCATCGAGGGGAAACCCGTGCCCTCGCGCACCTCTCCGCGCGCGGCGGCCCCGTCGTTTTGAACGGAAAGCGTGTAGCAACCTGACGATTCGCCCAAGCGCACATCGACCCGGTGCGCCTGCCCGTGCTTGGCTGCGTTGGTCGCGGCCTCGCGGACGACGTCGACGAAGGCGATGGCGACCTCAGAGCGGCAGGGAAGCGGGCCTTCCACCGAAATGACAATTCCCACCAGGGAAAACGAGCTCTCAATTGCACGAAGGGCGCTCTCGGCGTCGATGTCGTCGGGCTCGGCAAGATCTTCCACGACCGTGCGAGCGAGGTCAACCACGCATGCAAGCTTCGCAGGGTCGGGGTCGTCGTCTTCCAGATAGCGGTGGAGGATGGACAGGCGCTGGCCGACGGTGTCGTGCACGCGTGAGCGCATGCGCAAGATCGCCTCGTTGCGTGAGACTTCGCGCGCATTCTCGACGGCCGCAACAAGCTCGGTGTTCGCCACGTCGAGAAAATGGTTCATGCGCTCGATGTCGGAGTTGATAGACTCCTCCTCAGTCACGTCGAAGGCCACCATCCGGCGGTACTCCTTGTGGCCGAGCCGCACCCGGTCGCGCATGAAAAGCCGCGTTTCATCGGGGGATATCTCAAGACGAATGCCTTCCGGCAGAACCGCGTCCGCGCCCCCTTCCGCCTTGTTCGCCATCTCTTCGAGGTCATCCCACACCCCGCGCGTCTCGGCAAGGTCGCCCGCAAAACCGAGCGCCGTCAAACACGAGCGCATCGATTCGTTCATGAAGAGAATGCGCCCCTCGTCATCGGCGCAGATGACGCCCTCGGGCAGTGCCCGAATGGAATCGATGATCGATAGCCGCGAAACGGAGAGCCGCCCGGCACGCACATCGAGGGTAAGCGCAGCTCCCACGCGGAAGACGAAGAACGCCGCATCGCCGATGAGGAGATACGGCACCAAATGACCCAGCATATCGATGGACGGCGGGGTGATGAGCGCCATGAGGGCGATCTCACTCGTCATGATGGGGCGTCGGTAGGCAATCGCCAGCGCAAGCCCCAAAAGCGCCGCCACGGCGTCTATCCACAGAAGCGACTCAATGGGGAACGAGAACGTCTTCAGACGAAAAAGCGCCACGCCGTAGCCGTTGTGGACGCTGTTCGCCGTAGCCGCCGCAAGCAGCAGATGCACGAAGAGCAGCACCTCGTAGAGCTTGACGAGAGAGAAGGGACGCGCGCCGCGGCGCGTCGAGAGGAAGAGCACATGGAGCAGCTGCCCTCCCGCGGCGACGTAGAACGACACCACGAGCGCAACGATCACGGGGGTATCCAGCTCGAAGAGAAAACCCATGCGATCACCTTCCCTCGAGTGAAACCGAGAGGCTCACGCTGTCGCTCGACGTTTCCAACGTGAAGGCCGCATGTTGCGCAATCAGAGATTTTCGCAGTTCATCGAGCGATTCCTGGAACCTTGGTCCCGCGGCGCCGTCGGATTCGAGCGCGGCGCGCATTGCCACCTCGCCCGACTTCCCATCGCGCACGAACAGCATAAGGACGGGGTTTTTCGCCGAGAACGCCGCCGCCGCGAAGTCGTAGAGGCAGTCGTAGAGCACGCTCACCGTTGCCGCGGGGAGCACCTCCGACGTTTCCACGAGGGCTGCGCACTCGATGTCGAGCGAGCGCAAATCGGCAGCCGTCTCGTTGAAGACGAGCTCAAGCCGCTCGCGGTTGAAGTCGGGGTCGCTTTTCTCCGCCAAGATAAGCCCGCCTTTGCGCTTGCAGTACGCGACGAGCAGCTTCACCTCCATGAGCCGCTCGCGGCGGACGGCCGCTGAGGCAGAGTCGTTTCCCTGCGGCAGGTCGTCGAGCAGCTCGCTTATGCGCTGTGTCTTGCTTTCGAGCGCGCGTTCAATTTCGGCAAACAGCGCGCGGGCGTCCTCCTGGCGATGGAGGGTCATCGCGAGCTCCCGATCGCGCTTGAGCATGGCGTTCGCGCGGCGCAGCTTCGCCTGACGCTCGGAAAGCAGGAGCCTGCGCTCATCGAGCGCCGTCATGTCCTCGGACAAAAGCGCGTCGCCGCCCACCACCGAGTACACCTTGAACAGCGTCGAGGGGACGGCCGACGTGCGAAACGACACAATGCCGTAACGCGGGGTCTCGATTTCTCCGAGCGTCGTTCGCACGGCATCGGGAATCTCGGTTGCGACATCGGTTTGATAGACGACGTCTCGCTCGCGCGAGAGGATCTTCAAATCGAAGGGGAGTTTTGAGAAGAACTGGTCATATCGGGCATATGAGGGAAGGATTCCCAGGTCAAGCGATAATTCGAGCGCAACAATGACCAAGATGCTATAGACGAGGGCGATGTTCGTCGAGAAAAGCCCCGCCTTGCGAGCGATGAACATCGCGAAGTACGCCATGCCCACGCCAAGGATGATGGCCATCGGCAGAAAGGCGCTTTTCAGCTGGGTCCGAGCAGCGGGAAATGCCGCCGCGAAAAAGCCCACGTACTGCACAAGCGCCCACGAGGTCACGCACCAGTAACCCGCCTGATAGGTATAATCCCTGCTCCAATGCGGATCGGATAAGTCGAACGCGAACACGAGGTGGTGGTAGTTGTTCGTCAGCACGAGCACGCAGAACACCGCGTCGATAACCCAAGCAATGCTGACAACCCTTCGCCATGCAACATGCCGATCAAGGGCGGCGGTGTGAAGGGCGCTTGCTAGGAAGAACGTGGGGATAAACATCATCGGCACATAATAGAGGTACCACATGATCGAGGCGGCAAGATCGCTTTTCACGGGGTATTTCAGCAAGACATCCAAAAGCCAAGCGGCAAGAAGCGCGGCGACAATCTTCAAATTGCCTCGAATTTTAATGTCCGAGCAGCGCAGATGCACGGAGAACCCCCAGGCGACGCAGCCCGAGCCCGCCAAAATCATCAATCCCGCCGTGCTCGACGGGCCGCTTCCCGGCAGACCGAAGAAGCGGATTTCCGCCGGGGAAGCCAGCTGGACGATGGCGAGCCCGGCCCCAAGGATGAGGGCGAAGACGGCCCAAGCCGCCACTATCCGCCCCTTGAGCGGGTCTGTTCCGCTTGCACGGCCCATCCGAGCTCCCTTTCCTCCTCGCACGATCCCCTTTTATCCAAGTATACCTTGAGCGCCCTATCAAACGATGGCCGCACGGCCAACCGAGCCGCGTTTTTTTGGCCGCATGGCACGGTGAAATCGACAACGAAACCGCGCGGAGGAACGCGCATAAAGTATCATGGGGGCGAACGATGAAACTGCAGCCGCCTACGTCGGAGGTCAGCCAATGGCAACTGAATCGGTAAACTACCAGTGCCCTTCATGCATGGGCCCTTTGCACTTCGAAGGAGCCGACGGGAAGCTGCACTGCGACTACTGCGGCGGAGCCTTCACACCCGCCGAGGTCGAGGCCGCCTATGCCGCCAAGCAGCAGAAAGCCGATGCACAGGCCGAGAGCGACACCGAGCGGGCAGAGGCAGGGGAGCGAAGCGACTTCGAGCGAATGGGCGACGAAGCGGCAGGCGCGGCATCGGTGCTGACCAACGAGACGATTTCCGCCGCGAAAGAAGTCTCCGCAAGCGCGAGCGACCCGATTCAAGCGTACCTTTCGCGCGCCTCCTGGAACGAGGACGAGCGTGAGGGAATGCGTTCCTTCACGTGCTCCTCCTGCGGCGCCGCGGTCACGGTCGATGCGACCACGGCGGTCTCGGAGTGCCCGTACTGCGGGAACCCCGCCGTCGTGCCCGGCACCTTCTCAAACGAGGCAAAGCCCGATTTCATCATTCCCTTCAAGGTGAGCAAAGAAGAAGCGACTTCCGCACTCACCTCGTACTACAAGGGAAAGAAGTTCCTTCCCAAAGAATTCGTGCAGAGCAACCGTATCGCGCACATGCAGGGCGTCTACGTGCCGTTTTGGCTTTACGATGGGAACGCCGAGGGAAGCGCAACCTACGAATGCAAGAACATCCGCGTCTACACCTCGGGCGACGAGGAAGTCACCGAGACCGACGTCTACGAGGCGTACCGCGAGGGATCGCTCGACTTCGAGCGCATTCCCGCCGACAGCTCGGCGAAGATGCCCGACGCGCATATGGATGCGATCGAGCCGTTCGACTTCGATGAGCTCGTGCCGTTCTCCGTGGCGTACCTGCCAGGATATCTGGCCGAGCGCTACGACCAGGAGGCCGGCACCTGCCAGCCGCGCGCCATGCGGCGCATGAAGGGCAGCTTGGAAGACGAGCTGCAGGCCACCGTGACCGGATATGATGACGTCACGCAGGAGTCGATCAACGCGAACAGCGAGGTCACCGGGCTTTCCCAGGCGCTTTTCCCCGTGTGGCTTCTGCACACGCTCTACAAGGACGAGGACTACCTGTTCGCCATGAACGGGCAGACAGGGCGCTTCATCGGCGACTTGCCGGTGTCGCCTTTGAAGGTGGTGCTGTGGTTTTTGGGAATCTTCCTCGTGTGCATGGCGATCTTGCTCGGGCTCGACGTGTCGGTGTTCCAGTTCGACGACGAGCTCACGAGCGCGCTTGTCGACTTCGGCATCCCGCTCGCCATCGCAACCTTCGTGTGCATCGCCTTCTACAACCAGATGAAGACGGCCCGCGAGCAGACCGACGCGCGGGGCTACATCACGATGGAAGGGCTCACGCTCACCGGGTCCAATGACCGGTACGTGACGACCCACATCACGCGCGTACGCATCAGCAAGGACGACGACTAGCGGCAACTACGGGGCACGCGGCTTCGGACGGGCGCCCCGAGCGAATATACGATCAGGCAAAACGACGGAAAGGAAACGATCATGGGTCTTCTGAAAGCGGGCGCGGGCGCCCTGGGCGGCGTACTTGCCGATTCTTGGCGCGACTATTTCTACTGCGATGCGCTTAACGCCGACACGCTGGTGGTCAAGGGCACGAAGCGCACCTCCGACAAAGGCCGCTCTTCGAACACCAAGGGCGAGAGCAACATCATCTCCGACGGCTCGATCATCGCCGTGGCCGACGGCCAGTACATGATCATCGTCGAGCAGGGCGCGATCGTCGACGCATGCGGCGAGCCTGGCGAATTCGTGTTCGACAACTCTTCCGAGCCGAGCCTGTTCTTCGGCGACGACAAGATCACCGACCGCATCAAGACGGCCTTCGAGCGCGTGGGCGGCCGCTTCACCTTCGGCGGCGACACGGGCAAAGACCAGCGCGTGTACTTCTTCAACAAGAAAGAGATCATCGGCAACAAGTACGGCACGGCAACGCCGGTTCCCTTCCGCGTCGTCGATGCGAACATCGGCCTTGACGTGGACATTTCGGTGCGCTGCAACGGCGAGTACTCCTACAAGATCACCGACCCGCTGCTGTTCTACAAGAACGTGTGCGGCAACGTGGAGGAGCCCTACACGCGCGACAAGATCGACTCGCAGCTGAAAAGTGAGCTTCTGACGGCGCTGCAGCCCGCCTTCGCGAAGATTTCCGCCATGGGCGTGCGCTACTCCGCCGTGCCCGCGCACACAACCGAGCTCGCCGATGCTCTCAACGAGGTGCTCTCCGAGAAGTGGGCCGACCTGCGCGGCATCGAGGTGGCTTCCTTCGGCGTGAACACGATCGCCGCGTCCGAAGAGGACGAGCGGATGATCAAGGACCTGCAGAAGGCCGCGGTCATGCGCGACCCGGCTATGGCTGCTGCGAACATCGCCGCCGCGCAGTCCGACGCGATGCGCACGGCTGCCGCGAACGAGTCGGG
>USJN01000017.1 GCA_900554945.1 uncultured Coriobacteriaceae bacterium
GATTCCCGTCACATGAATATCGAGCGCCTCGATCATGCTTCTCACCCTCAAAAACCTTGACAATACTGAAAACCGCGCCCCTCTTGCGACGGGCGCGGCGCGAATCAGCAGGACCCTACAGCTCGGCCAGAATCTCGCGAATGACGGCAGCGAGCGCGCGCAGCGTCACTCCCGAGTTGTCGGGGAGATGCAGGTGCACGCACCGTCGACCGCGACTCGCCAGCGTAAGTAAATCTCCCGACGCCTGCGCCTTTGCAAGCGCGCCTAGGCTTTCCGCCTCGCGCTTGAGCGGGATGTCCTTCAGCTCGTCGGCAGACAAGATAAGGAACACTCCGCAGTTCGGGCCGCCCTTTTGCAGCTGGCCGGTGGAGTGCAGGTAGCGCGGGCCCACTTCCAAACACGACGCGACGTGGCGCGATTCGCCCACCCCATGGCGGATGTCCTCGAGCGCCTCGCGACGCCCCTCGCCCGTGAACGGCAGAAACGCGTTCAGCGCGAAGAAATCGCCCGGCTGGACACTGCCGAGCAGCGCCCGCAGGACAGCTCGCACGTCGGTGCAGTCCTTAAAGCACGGGGCCAAGCGCACCTCGACCTCGCCCATATGCACATCGCCGATGAAGTCCTGTACGAAATCGGGCTCGGGCTGGCCCTCGGCGAGGATCTTTAGGACCTCGGCCTTCGCCGACGCGACATCGGGCTGATCGAAGGGGCACACGCGCATGAGGTAGCCGCACATCGCGATGGCGTATTCCCACATCACGAAGTGCTCGGCAAGCTCGAGCGCGGAATCGATCTTGAAGTTCAGGCGCGGAATTGCCGGGTCGATATAAGCGAGGCTCATCTCGAAGTTCTTGCGCTCGTCCCACAAGTCGGTCTTCGTCTGGTACATGATGACGCTGCGGTCGCCCGCGTCGCGCGCGAGCAGGAGCGAATCGACCTCGATGTTCGGCAGAATGCCCTGCCCCTCCTTGCCGAGCGATTCGGCGACGAGCTGCTCAATCCAAAGGCCCAAGACGCGCCCGCGCTTCGGCGTGAGGAACGAGAACTTGTTGCGCCCCTTGAGGTAATTGTCGTAAAGGAACGCGGCGAGATTGATCGCCGGGTTGTCGATGGAGTCCTCGCTGCAGCGCTCTTCGGCGTCCTTCGCGTGGGCGATGAACTGCTCCAGGTCGATGCCAGCGAGTGCTGCGGGCAGAAGGCCGAAGATCGACAGTGCAGAGAAGCGCCCGCCGACGGTAGGTTCGCCGTTGAAGACGGCTAGCCAGCCCTCTTCGTGCGCCTGGCGCTCGAGCTGCGAACCAGGGTCGGTGATGGCGACCAGGTGGTTCGCGAAGTTGATTTCCGGTGCCTGCGCCTCGAGGGCATCGCGCAGCGCGGAAGAGAGCAGGCGCGGCTCGATGGTGCCGCCCGACTTCGAGGACACGATAACGAGCGTCGTCGCTGGATCGCAATCGGCGAGCAGCTCGCGCATACGCACGGGAGAATCGGAGTCGAGCGTCTTGAACGAGACACGGTTTGCCCGAACCGTGTCGGACTTGTTGTATTTCGTGATGGTCATGGGCGCTTGCGTGGATCCGCCCTGGCCGATGAGGACGACGGTCTTAATGCCGCTCGCCACCACATCGTCGGCAAAGCGCTGAACTTTCGCGAGGTCACACTGCGGGCGCATGCCCAAATCGACCCAGCCCATAAAGTTCTCGGCGGCTTCGCGCGCACCGTCGGAGAAATCATAAAGCGATGCGTCCTTGGCCAGCACACGGCTGGCGACGCATTCCTTCACAAGCGTTTTCGCAGAAGGGTATAACTTTTCCATGTCGCTTGTCAGCATGTGAACCTTCTTTCGGTATCGTGTAGGCCCCCTCAAAGGCACGCACGGCATCAATTATCCTCGAACCCTGTGATGGAGTTATGGACAAGTGGGGGAACGGGTCGAAATCCCAGAGAGAATCGCCATCTGTGTGCGATTTCGCCCTCGACATTGCGCGGACGCGCTCTTGTCCGCGCTTTCCCTGTCCCATTCTTGTCCAGCTCGCAGTAACTTGCTTTCTAGAGCAGGCGCACCCGCAGCCACGTCCACCGTGCGCAAAAAGCGCTCGCCGCGAACGCGACGAGCGCTTTTGACTTCAATCAAGAAACCTACGGCGAGAATTCTGCCGCCTACAGTCCCAACGCCTTCTTCAGCGCGCTCACGCGCCTGCGGCTTACGGGGATCTTCTCCTCCACGCCGTTCAGCGTGAGCAGCAGCGTGCCGCCGGAGACCGACTCGATTTCCTCGACCATGGAAAGGTTCACCAGATACCCGCGATGCACGCGGAAGAACCCGTGACCGTCCAGGCGCTTCTCGAGCTGAGCCAAGCTCACCGTGGAGAAATAGCGATCCGTGTCGGTTTGCAGGTATGCGTAATCATCGCGTGCCATGACGAAGCGAATCTTATCGATGCCGATGAGGATCTTCTTGCCACCCTTTTCCACGGGAATGCGCTCGGACTTCTGAGCCTGCACATGCAGCGAAACGTGCTCGCGGACGCGCGCAAGCGCCTGGGAGAGGCGCTCGGTCTCGACCGGTTTCACCAGGTAATCGATAGCGTTCACCTTGAACGCGTCGAGCGCATGCTCGCTGTAGGCGGTGACGAACACCACCGCGGGCGGGAATTTCAGATGCTGCAGCGCCTCGGCCAGTTGCAAGCCAGTGGCTTCCGGCATGTTCACGTCAAGGAACATGACATCGCAGGGGTACTCTTTGAGCTTTTCGATAGCCTCGCGCACACTAGCCGCCTCGGCAACAACCTCGGTCTGGCCAAGTTCGTCGAGCAGGAATTTTAATTCGGAGCGCGCGGGGGCCTCGTCGTCGACGATGATTGCTTTAAGCATATAAGCCTCCCAGTTCGTGTTCGATGATGCCGCTCCTGCGCCTTTCGCAGAGCGTACTCCTAACGGTCGATTATAAATCAAAGCATCCCGAATTTGTACGTTATGCGGCATCATTTCGAAACAGCGTAGAACACAATGGGGGCGGTTGAGAGTAAGACAGGGGTCGGGTGATTCGTCTCGCTCCGCGACGCGCCGACCGCAGGGCGACCCGGCGCGCCAGTCCCCTACAGATCGAGCTCCATCAGACGGGCGATAGTGAGCGCGTAGATCTTGAACGCCTTCTTGAGCAGCTCCTCGGACACCGTCTCGTCCGGGCCATGCATGCCGCCCGCCCATTCGGGCATCTCGATCCACGGCATCTCGGGGCCGAAGCTCGCGGCGCAGGAGAACTTGCGCGCGTACGTACCGCCGCCCTGCGTGAAGGGCTTGGCATGCTCGCCCGTGGCCTCGTTGTACGCGGAAAGGAGCGCCTGAACATAGCCCGATTCGGGATCGATGAGAAACGGCTCGACCATGCGCGTCGCCTCGAAGTCAGCTCCCGCCTCGCTCGCAAGTGCAGAAAGGATGCTTGTGAGCTCCTCGGGCGTGGTCGACGTGGGGAATCGACTGTCGAGCGTCTGCTTCATACGCCCGTCCTGCATGCAGATGGTGCCGCCGACGACGGTCAGCTCCCCGAAGTGCTCGTCGGCCGTCTTGATGCCGAGGTTCGAGCCGTCGGTCGCGCTCGTGAGCTTGCGAACCAGTTCGAAGAATGCCCGCTCGTCCGCCGCGCACACGTCGTTTTCCAGAAGATAGGCGACGAGCAGGTCGATGGCGCTTTTGCCGAGATGGGGCAAGCTCGCGTGGGCCGCCTTCCCGTGCGCGTCGATGCGCGCGGTGCCCTCGCCCGCATCGGTGACGACAATGTCCTCGGCCGCGGGAAGCGTTGATGCGTCGGCGCGCACGATCGCATGGGCGATGCCCGGGACCGCGTTTGGCGCCGCGCCGCCCTCGATGTCGATGATCGCGCCGTCCTCGAAGCGCTTGCTCGTGAGCGTGGCGTCGTAGAGACCCTTCTCGCCGTAACTCACCGGGAACTCAGCGTCGGGCGTGAAGAGAAACGCCGGGTCGGCGAAGCGCTCGCGGTAATACGGGACGTCGTGCATGCCCGTTTCCTCGTTCGCGCCGAAGATGACCCGGATGGTATAGGGCAGTTTTTGACCCTTGTCAAGCCAAAACTTCACCGCATGGAGCGTCGTTACGATGGGGCCCTTGTCGTCGATGACGCCGCGGCCCATGAGGTAGCCCTCGCGGCGCGTGACGGCGAACGGCTCGACCGTCCAGCCGGGGCCGGCGGGAACCACATCGACGTGCCCGATGACGCCAATCTGCGTATCGGATTCGCCCGGCAGGTCGGCGTATCCCACATAGCCGTCGACGTCGTGAACCTCAAAGCCCATGCCACGCGCAATGTCGAGCGCCTCGGTGAGGGCAGCTCGGGGGCCGGGGCCGAACGGTGCGCCGGGTTTTGCCGCCGGCAGGTCTTCCGTGCTCTCGATGCGCACGACACGCTCGATGTCCGCAACGATGCTTTCCCAATTCTTCTCGAGATACGAATCAATCTCGCCCGCAAGAACGTCTTCCACGAGACAGCCTCCTTGGTCTTGTTGCTATCGCACCAACTTTACCCTAGTGCGCAGCCCGCGAACAGCCCGCAATCGCGCGATTCGCGAAAGGAGGATGAGAGCTGGACGAGCGCGGAGGGCACGCGCGGGGCTCGGGGGCGGGGAGCGCGGGCGCGCGAGAAGCGGGGAGGCACGAGGGCGGAAACGCACGGCGGCGGACCGCCCGGGGAGCGCGGGGCGCGGGGGCGGGCAGCGCGGAGAGCGGGGAACGGGGAGACGCGGGGGCGAGGCGCGGGGGAAGAGCAAAGCCGGGCGCGGAGCAATTTTGTCATAGACGCGTATGCGCGCTTCCGTTATACTGTGAAGGCTGATGTGCCCGAGTGGCGGAATGGCAGACGCGGCGGTCTCAAAAACCGTTGTCTCACGACGTGCGAGTTCGACTCTCGCCTCGGGCACCAGTTTTCTCGCAAGCAAGCCGCCAATTGGGCGGTTTTTTCATGCCTTCAAGCCCCACTCCCCTTGAGACGGCCGAATGCCTCGAGCCCAAGCGCGCACGTCGTTGAACGTCTTCGCAACTTGTTGCATCAATTTTGTTTTGTTAGGTTAACTTCTATCCACCTTTCGCGGTATACTGCCAACAATGTTAGATAGAGTGAACTTCTCATCACCGTCATCGCGCGATAGAGAGTACGAGCTGTTTACCTTGTTAAGCCGGCACAAAGTCCACCGAAAGGCGCAATCCGAGATGAGCCAACAAGCATTGACGCAAACGCCCCGATGGGAAGAGCGAGCAGCAACCCTTTCCTCTCCCGCACCGTCTCGCCGCGCAGCAGGAGGGCGGAAAACTCGCACGCCGCGTTTGTTACACACCGCCGCCGCGCGGCGCGCAGCTCCGCACGTCCCCGCTCCGCCCGGCGCGTCCCTCTCGCGACGCGCAGACGATCCAGCTTCACCCTTCTCACTAAAAGCGGCATCCGCATACTGCACCGACCAGGCAGAATATCGCTATCGCATCGATGCGGGGAAGGCGTGTATCCTCTTTGCCGACTCCTCGTCGAAAGACCTGACCATCCCTCGGGCCATCGACGGCGCTCTCGTCACCGCAATTGCCGCAGGCGCGTTTTCCGATCTCGCGGCCCTCGAACGCGTTTCCCTTCCCAACTCGCTTACGTCCATCGGCGCCGAGGCATTCGCCCGCTGCACGAACCTTCGCGACGTGAAGCTGGGCTGCGCCCTCGAATCCATTGGCGAGGGAGCGTTTCGCGGCTGCCGGCACCTCGAACGCCTTGATTTGCCGAAGTCGCTGACGAGCATCGGAGACTCAGCGTTTTCAAACACGTCGCTTTCGCAGCTGATAATCCCCTCCTCTTGCGTGAACATCGGCGGCGACGCCCTGTGCACCGGGCCATCCTTCCCCGGATCGGCGGGACTCGCATACGCATCTTCGCTGAGCGAGGTTTCAGTCGCCCCGGGAAACCGCGCCTACGGGATGCACGGCGGCGTGCTGTGCCGCGAGGTGCCCGACGGTCGACTCGATGCCGTGTTCTGCCCCGGGTTGGCCGACGACGTCGTGCTCGGCGAGCGCGTGTGCTCGGTCGCCCCAAGCACCTTCGCGGGAACCCATCGCATCGCGCATCTGATCATCTTCGAGACCGTTTCCTTCCCCGAAAAAACGCCGCCGCTTCCCAATCGCGCATGCGACCGCCTCACCATCGACTTCTCAACCCCGCGCGGCACATCCTGGGAAATCTCGCTCGAGCTGCCTTCGGGCGCCGTCCGCAAATGCATCATCGATGCGGCTTTTCTCGGAGGACGCATTCGCCCCGAAGCGCTAGCCTGCGCCTATGACGACTTGCTTCCCCAGGTCAAAGACGAATTCGAGCAGACACGCCTCATGGCTGCGCGCCTCGCGAGGCCCGTCATGCTCGACGAGGCGCGCAGGGAGCTCTTCCGCAGCGTCGTCGACGAGTCGTTCGTGAGCCTTTGCGTTCACGCCGGCGCCCGCAACGATTGGGAAACGCTCGACAACCTTATGGATTCGGGAATACTCGACGGCGAGCGCGCTCCTGAGGCCGTAAGCGCGCTCAACCGGTTCGGGTTCACGCTCGCCGCCGCACACGTGATCGACGGGAAGGAGAAACGTTTTGGCAGCCAGTGCATCGACTACGGAATCTAGCGCATCACCGGCAACTGCGCCCGTCCTCGTCGAAGCGGCAAGCATCGCGCAGGGGGCAATCGAAAATGCGCGGGTCTCCCTCATGGCGCAGCTTCCCTTTATGGACGTCGCGCTGTGGCGCATGCCGATTGTGGCGCGCCTTCAGGAAAACGCGTTCGAAACCGACGGGCGCCTTCTCTGGTTCGACTCCGCGCGGGTGATAGACCTGTACCGAAAAAGCCCCAACGAAGTCTTGCGCGGATACTTCCACACCATCATGCACTGCGTGTTCCGCCATCCCTTCGACGACAAGCACCCCGCGCGTGCCCTTTGGGACACCGCATGCGATGCATCGGTCGAGGCGACCGCGATCGAGCTGCTCGGAACAGGCTTCCCAAGCGCGCAAGACGGCACGGCAAAGCGCATGCTTGGCAAAATCCGCGAGAAATGCCCGACCCTCACCGCGCAGAGCATCTATCGCGCGCTCATCGGAGTCGGCGAGGAAAACCCTCCTGCATTCTCTCCCGCTTTCGCCGCTTCGCTCGAAAACGTGTTCGTACGCGACGGGCACGAGGCGTGGCCGCGCACCAGCGAGCGCGGCTTCTCGACGAAAAGCGCAGGTGACAAGCTTTTTCTCACGCCCTCCGACGGAACCGACAAGCTCAGCGGAAAACCCGACGACGATGCGGACAGCGAGGATAAGAGCCGCTCGCCCGGAGCCAACATGCCCGGAATGGCGGCACCATCGTCGAGCAGCAACGCGGTGCTCGGGGACATCGAGGACCCCGATGCGATCGTCGACGTGGAGTCCTCCGAGGAAGCCGAGGCAACCTTCGAATCGATGGACGGCGTATCCTACTCCGATTTCTCGGACATGAGCTGGCAAGATATCAGCTCGCAGATCGATATGGACATGGAGGCGTTCTCGGGCAAGATCGGTCTCAACGTCGGAACCTTCCAGGTGAACCTCACCGTCGCAAATCGCAAACGATACGACTACCGCGCGTTCCTCAAGCGCTTTTCCGCACTGTCGGAGGAAATGAAGACAAGCCCCGACGAGTTCGACTACATCTACTACACATACGGGCTTTCGCGATACAAGAACATGCCGCTCATCGAGCCGCTTGAATACCAGGAGTCGAATCGCATCCGCGACTTCGTCATCGCCATCGACACATCGGCGTCGTGCGCCGGAAAACTCGTGCGCACCTTCGCGGAGAAGACCTACGACGTGCTGAAGAACTCCGAGGGCTTCGGACATAAGGTGAACATCCACGTGATTCAATGCGACTGCGATATCACGCGCGATGTGAAGATAACCTCAATTCGCGATATCGACCGCGCCTTCGAGGAATTCGTCACGCGCGGATTCGGCGGCACCGATTTCCGCCCCGTGTTCAAATACGTCGACGAGCTTGTTCGCACACGCGAGCTCGCGAACCTGAAGGGGCTCATCTATTTCACCGATGGCCTGGGGAAATACCCCGTAACCCCACCTGCCTACGAGACGGCGTTCGTGTTTGTGGACGACACGCCGCGAGAAAGGAAGGTGCCGCCCTGGGCAATGAAGGTAATCATGGACGAAGACGACGTATTCGAGCTGTGAGGAAAGCTCGGCAAAGATACCGACAACTAGGCGCCCTCCGCGCCGCGACGCGCGACGCCGGGCGGCCATTCCGAAAGGAGTTCCCTGTATGAACATCGCAGAAGCGAAAAACCAGATCGAGGAAACCGTCGAGGGATACCTCACCCGCGATGAAACCGGCGCCTACCTCATCGCGCCCGAAGCGCAGCGTCCCTTGTTCCTCCTCGGCGCACCCGGCATTGGGAAAACAGCCGTGGTCGGACAGGTGGCAAGAGAGCTCGGCATCGGACTCGTGTCGTATTCCATGACGCACCACACACGGCAAAGCGCGCTCGGCCTGCCTTTCGTCGTGCACAAGCGCTACGGCGACGAGGAGTTCGACGTCAGCGAGTACACGATGAGCGAGATCATCGCATCGATTTACGATTACCGCGAGGAAACAGGGCATGACCGGGGAATCCTCTTTCTCGACGAAATCAACTGCGTGTCGGAAACGCTCTATCCCTCGATGCTGCAGTTTCTGCAGTTCAAGACTTTCGGGCGACATAAGATTCCCGACGGATGGATTGTGGTGTGTGCGGGCAATCCGCCCGAGTACAACCGGTCGGTGTACGATTTCGACGTGGTGACCCTCGACCGACTGCGCAAGATCGCCGTCGAGCCCGACCTTGAAGCCTGGCGCGCCTATGCGATCAAAACAGGCGTTCATCCTGCGATTTTATCGTACCTCGAGGTAAAGCCCGACCACTTCTACTCCGTCGAGTCGACGCCCGATGGCAAGTCGTTCGTCACTGCGCGCGGTTGGGACGACCTGTCGCGCATCATCAAGCTTCGCGAGATGAAGGGCAAGACGGTCGACCGCATCCTCGTCGACCAGTTCCTGCAAGACGACTCGATTGCCGAGCGATTCGCCCAATACTACCTGCTGTTCACAAAATATCGCTCCGACTATCAGATTTCGGCGATTCTTGCAGGTAGCGCCCCCGACGAGATAAGGGAGCGAGCGAGAGCGGCGCGCTTCGACGAGAGGCTGGCGCTCGCACGTCTGATTCTCGACGCGCTCGACGCGCACACCGGAGCAGTCGTCGAGACCGAACAGGTCGTGCGCGTGGTGCGCGACGCGATCAGGGAGGAAAAGCCCGCTATTCTGAGCGGCGAAAACGCGCAGGACGCACTCGAGGGCACATCCTGCGCACTCATGCAGCGAGCCGCGCTCGATGAAAAAGCCGGGATGCCCGCAAAGAAGCTGCGGCCCTATCGCCTTGGCGCAACATGGCTTTCCGAGTTCGCAGGCGCATGCGGGGGCGAGCGCGCGCTTTCCGGAGAAACGGCATTCTCCGTTATAGAGTGCGCCTATTCGGCTCGCGTGAGAGAAATGAAAGAGTGCTCCGAGGCATGCGCACGGGAAATTGAGTGCGCTTTCGGATTCGTTGAGGGCACTTTCGGGAATGGGCGGGAAATGGTCGCCTTCGCCGCCGAGTTCGCCGCACGCGAGGGAACCTCGCAGTTTGCAAGCCGTTTCGGAAGCGACGCCTACACCGAACATGGGAAGGATGTTCTTGCCGCGAGCGGTCAATCCGACCTGGAGAAACGTCTCCAGGCAATCAATCTAGACGCACTCGCGACCGCCGACGAGGAGGCTCGCAAAGCCGAAGCATCCAAGAAATCGTGCGGGTGCGGAAGCTGCAGCGGCTGCTGACGCTAGCAGAACGCAGACGAGGAGCCATCCCATAAGCGCCCGTCGCCTGAGCAAACACGAGCTCGCGCCCGCGGCAAAAAAGAAGAGACGCGCCTTCTTTGCGGGGCGCGTCTCTTCGCGGAAAGAGCTATAGGCCGCCAAGCTACTCGGCGGAGGATGCCTTCTGCTTCTTCGCAGTGGCGACAATCGTCTTCACGCCCTTGACAGCGAGCACGATCGCCAGCACGAACAGCAGCACGGCGAGAATCGCCTGCAGCACCGGCGCGAGCGCGATGCCGCTCGTCATGATGGTGGTGACCTTCTGGTAGAAGGTGATAGCGAGCGACGTCAACGTGGCGAGCAGCATAAACGCCATCGGCACGAAGAACATCTTGTTGTTGCGCCCGGCGTTGCCGAGCCATGCGCACACAGCAAGCAGGGCAAGAGCGGCGAGCAACTGGTTCGCAGCACCGAACAGCGGCCAGATGATGGAGTAGCCCGTCATGCCCAGGATGATGCCGATGACCACGGTGATGATCGTCGCCACGTAGGGGTTCGCCATGAACTTGTGCACGCCCGTGAGCTCCTCGGGCTTCTTGTCGACCGGCGTCCAAAGCTCCTGGAACATGTAGCGCGCAAGGCGCGTCGCCGTGTCGAGCGAAGTCAGGCAGAATGCGGAAACAGCAAGGATGAGCAGCGCATATGCGAGTCCTTGCACATCGGCAAGGCCGGGGATGCAGGCGAGCATCTGCGAAAGACCGTCCGCAAAGACCGCCGTCGGGGACGCATATCCGCCAGCCGCGTACTTGCTCCACACGAAGCCGACGGCACACAGCGAGATCACCGCGAGCACGCACTCGATGAGCATGCCGCCATAACCGATCGGCTGCGCCTGGCCCTCCTTGTCGAGCTGCTTGGACGTGGTACCCGAAGCGACGAGGCTATGGAAGCCGGAGATTGCGCCGCACGCGATGGTGATGAACAGCGCCGGGAACAAAAAGCCGGAAGCGGCGGCCTTGTTCGTGATGGTCTTGCCCGCCTCGTCGACGAGCTGCTGGCCGGTGGAAGCATCGAAAGCGACGTTAGAGGCGACGAAGCCGGTGAACGCCGGAATCTGCAGGTCGGTCGCGGCGCCCATGATGCTTGCGCCCACGATGCCGATGATGGCGAGGATGATCATGCCATAAAGCAGATAGCTCGACAGGTAGTCGCGCGGCTGCAGGAGAATCCACACCGGGGCAACGGAGGCGACCAGGATGTACACGCCGAGGATGATCATCCACGTGTCATAGTCGAGCGAGATCGCAATGCCCATAAGCGGCAAGTTGTATCCGATGGCAACCATGATGACAATCAGGATGATCGCAGAGACAATGTTCACGGGGCCGGGAATGTTGCGGCCGCGCGTGACGAAGCCGTAGACGACGGCGACACCGATGAAGATGACCGAGATCATGGCCGTCTGCTCGTTGGCGAGGTTGGTTGCCGGGGCCGCCGAGGCGGAAACGACGAACGTGTTCGCAACGATAGAGGCAAATGCGGCAACAACCAGCAACAGCGTCAGATAAGCGAAGATGCAGAAGAGCTTCTTCGCCGTATTGTCGATGTTCTCCGCGACGACGACGGCAAGCGTCTGGCCCTTATGACGAAGCGAGGCGAACAAGGCGCCGAAATCATGCATGGCGCCGAAGAAGATGCCGCCAACGAGCACCCACAAAAGCACGGGCACCCAACCGAAGACAGCGGCCTGAATCGGGCCGTTGATCGGGCCTGCGCCGGCAATCGACGAGAAGTGGTGGCCGAGCACCACGTACGGCGGCGCCGGCACGTAATCCACACCGTCTTCCAGCTCATGAGCCGGAGTCGGGCGCTTTGGATCGACTCCCCATTGCTTGGCAAGCCAGCCACCGTAGCACACATAGCCGATGACCAGAATGACCATAGCAACAAGGAAGATAATCAATGCGTTCATTGAAGGTTCCTTACGTATGTCTGAAGCGTATTTAAGCCAGACGCAGATTAGCCTCAATCGTTGAAGCCACCTGCTTCCCGGCAGCATTCGCATAGGCACAGCGGGTTGAGAGGTCGGCTACGATCACGCGAAGATCCGCCCAACCGCGAAACCCGAGAGCGAAGTTCTTTCGAAACCGAAC
>USJN01000018.1 GCA_900554945.1 uncultured Coriobacteriaceae bacterium
GATGTCCTTGTCCTCCAGACAGAGCAGCAGGCCGACACGCGGGATGTTGAACGACTTCGCGATGCCGCAGAACATGCGGTCCTGGAAGGCTTTCAGCTGCGCGGGGTATGTGAAGCAATAGAGCGGCGTGGCGTACACGAGCACGTCCGCCCAGTGAAGGTCGGGGTAGAACTGCTGCATGTCGTCTTGCTGAACGCATGCACCTTCATGAGAGAAGCAGTAGTTGCACCCAAGGCAGCCCGCGATCTTCGCGCGCCCGGCGTCGATGCGCCGCACCTCGCAGCCCGCCGACTTCGCTCCCTCGATGAACGCCTCAGCGAGCGTGTCGGAGTTGCCGCCGACGCGCGGGCTTCCCGTCACTACCAGCACCTTGCAAGACATAACCGTCCCCTCTCTCGTAATGCGCCCGGCAGCAGGCCTCTCTTCCTGCCGCCCAGGCGCGAACCCGCACTCCCCCGCTTCTCATGCGGCGAGTGCCTTCAAGTGGCTCTTACCAAGCTTGCACGCTCCCGTTCCGCGCGATGAGAGCGCCTTCGAGCAGCACCCGGCCTGCCCGCTCCCCACCCGCCTTCGCGGCGGTTGAGCGTATTGCCCGCAAGCCCGAGCAGCCTGACGCCACCCCTGCTCGACTACTTGTCGCCCTGTTCGAGCATCGCCTGCACCTTCTTGATGTCGGCCATGCTCATGCCGCCCGGCATGCCCGGGATACGGCGGCGGCGCTTTCCCTTCTTGCCCTTCTTACCGGAAAGCTCATCGACCGAAGGCATCATCTTCTTCATCATCTTCTTGGTCTCGTTGAACTGCTTCATGAGCTGGTTCACCTCGGTGACCGACACGCCGGCGCCCGCGGCGATGCGCGCGCGACGGCTGCCGTTCAGAAGGTCGGGCTTCTCGCGCTCGGCCTTCGTCATGGAGTTGATGATGACCTCCATGTGATCGAGTGCGCCCTCGTCGACCTGCCCCGATCCAAGTGCCTTGTCGCCGCCGGGGAGCGCGCTCACGAGCTTGCGCACGCCGCCCATCTTGCGGATTTGGCGGTTCATGTCGACGAAGTCGTTCAACGTGAGCTGCGATTTCGCGAGGCGCTTCGCCGTTTCGGCCTCTTCGGCCTCCTGCTGGACGCGCACGGCGCTCTCGATGAGGCTCACCATGTCGCCCATGCCGAGGATGCGCTTGGCGATGCGGTCGGGATGGAATTCCTCGAGCGAACCGGGCTTTTCACCTGCGCTGATGAACTTGATGGGCTTTCCTGTGACCTGCTTGATGGAAAGCGCGCCGCCGCCACGGGCGTCGCCGTCCATCTTCGACATGATGACGCCGTCGAAATCGACGCGCTCGGCGAACGCGGCCGCCACGTTCACGACGTCTTGGCCCGTCATAGCGTCGACAACCATAAGGATCTGGTCGGGCTTGACGGCGCGCTTGATTGCCTCGGCTTCCTCCATCATCTCGTCATCGACGTGCAAGCGGCCCGCCGTGTCGACGATGACGACGTCGCGCAGGTGGTCGATGGCGTCCTGCACGCCCTCCTTCGCGATGGCGACCGGGTCTTTCCCGTCGCCGCGGTAGACGCGGACCCCCATCTCGTCACCGAGCGTCTGGAGCTGATCGGCGGCGGCGGGGCGGTACACGTCGCACGCGACGAGCAGCGGCGAGTGCTTCTCCTGCTTCAGGCGGTACGCAAGCTTGGCCGCGGCAGTCGTCTTGCCCGAGCCTTGCAGGCCGACGAGCATGATGACGTTGGGAATGCGGCTCGAGAGGACGAGCTTCGAGTCGGTGCGGCCCAAAAGCTCGGTGAGCTCGTCGAGCACGATCTTCACGACGTTTTGCGCCGGCGTGAGCGACTCGAGCACCTCGGCGGTGAGGCAGCGCTCCTTCGTGCGCGCGCAGAACTGCTTTACAACCTTGAAGTTGACGTCCGCCTCGAGCAGCGCCAAGCGAATCTCGCGCATGGCGGAGTTGATATCTTCCTCGGTCAAGCGGCCTTTTCCGCGCAGGCCCGAGAATATGCCCTGCAATCGCTCGGAAAGACTTTCAAGCATGAATCCTCCAGTGTGGAATCGAAAAGTGCACAGTGCTTGGGATTATACGCCAGGTGGGGCGCATGACGGAAAAGTCCTCGGGTAGCGCGCGAAGACTGCACCGAAAACGTGGAATCGGACGGCAAGCTCGCAGGTCTTAAGCGAATGAGACAGGAGTCAGCATGATAGGAAGAGGTCGGGTGATTTCCCTCACGCCAAGCGGAGCTCACCTAGGTGCGGGACAGGAGTTGAGCGATTTACCTCACCCTCAGCCCTTCCAAAAAGTACAGCGAACCGCGACCCCACCAACTCGCCCCAACGAAAAAGGGCGCCAACCTCAATGAGAAGTCGACGCCCTGAACAGGCAGTTTTTCGGCGAGAAAGCGAAGTCCGCCTTATTCCCTTTCCTCACGATGCTCTTGCGTACGCGGAGCGCGGGAACGCACCTGGTTGTGCGGCTCGCGGGCAACTTGGCCCTGCGGAGCGGAGCCCTGCTGCGGGCGAGAACGGCGGCGCGGAGCCGACCCACCGTTGCGGTTCTGCCCCACCGGCGTGGCGCAGTACGGGCACACGGTCCATGCGGGCTCGAGCGCATGATGGCAGCTCGGGCAGAGGTTCTTCAGGCGCGTGTGGCAGTTCGGACACAGCACGTAGTCGGACTCGACAGGATAGCCGCAGTTCGCACACTCGCCGTACTTCATAAGCTCGCGCTGCTTCAGGGCAACCTCGAGTTCCTGCTCGTCGCGATCGATCTGCAACAGGGGCGGACGAAGCAGACAGTACGCGATGACGCCGACAAGCGGCACGAGCGCGACGATGCCCCAAACGTACCAATGCGTCCCGCGCATGTACGCGTCGCGGATGACCCACACGATCGAAAGAACATAAAGCACCACAAGCAGCACGATGAAGACCGTGAACGCTGTCATCAGTTCCGGCGTAATGAGCTGCGACATCAATTCGGACATGGATTCCTCGTTTCAAGTTCGCGCCGTTTTAAGGCGCTACGAACAACTAGCGAATGATTATAGCAAAAAGCGGCTAGCCCAACTCGGCGAGCTGCTCTTCGACGCGCGCGAGCTTATCGCGCAGCTCGGCGAGCTTCGCCGTGTCCTTCTCCACGATCTCGGGCGCCGCCTTCGCAAGGAAGCCCGGGTTGGAAAGCTTCTTGGCGAACTTGGCCTCGTCCTTCTGAAGCGTTGCGCGCTCCTTGGTAAGGCGGGCGCGCTCGGCCTCGAAGTCGATAAGGCCGGTGAGCACGCAGTACACCTCGCAACCGTGCGCGACGACACAGGCGCTCTCGGCAGGCTTGTGCGCATCGGACGGAACGATCGAAAGCTCGGACGCACGCGCCATCGAGACGATCTGGCTCTTCAGACCCTCGAGGACGCGGGCATTCTCAAACCCGGCGCGCAAAACCACGGGAAGCTCCTGCTTGGGCGAGATGCCGTAGCGCGCACGCGTCGAGCGGACAGCGCTCACCACGTCGCACAGAAGGCTCACCGCGCGCTCGGACTCCTCGTCGACAAGCGACGCGAGGCTTTCGGGCTCGGGCCACTTCGCCATCATGAGCGCGGGCGCCTCCCCTTCCGCATGCGGGACGTTTTCCCAGATAGCTTCCGTGACGAACGGCATCGCGGGATGCAGAAGGCGAAGCGCGTTGTCGAGCACGTACACGAGGTTGCGCTGCGTCTGCAGGCGGGCGTCGCCCTCTTCGCGCAGGCTTGCCTTGCTAAACTCGATGTACCAGTCGCAGAACTCGTTCCAGAAGAAGGCGTGAAGCTCGCGCGCCATCTCGCCGAACTGGTAGGTTTCGATGTCCTTCGTGACCTCGACGGAAAGCTTCGCCAGGCGGCTGAAGATCCACGCGTCGGCCTGCGAGACCGCGCGCGGCTCGCCGGGCGTGAAGCCGTCCAGGTTGCCCAAGACGAAGCGGCTCGCGTTCCAAATCTTCGTCACGAAGGCGCGCGCCGACTCCGTGCGCGGACTGCCGAGAAGCTCGTGGGTCTTCTTGTCGATATCGGCGTCGAAGCGCACGTCCTGATTGTTGGTCACGAGCGTGAGCAGGTTGAAGCGCATCGCGTCGGCGCCATACATGGAGATGAGGTCCATCGGGTCGACGCCGTTGCCCTTCGACTTGGACATGCGCGTGCCGTCCTTCGCGAGGATGGTCGCGTAGATGACCACGTCCTTGAACGGAATTTCCTTAAGGAAGTACGTCGACGACATGATCATGCGCGCCACCCACAGCGCGATGATGTCGCGCGCGGTGACGAGCGCGGTCGTCGGATGATGCCCTTCCAGGCGCTCAGGATGCTCGGGCCAACCTTGCGTGGCGAACGTCCACAGCTGGCTCGAGAACCAGGTGTCGAGCACGTCCTCTTCCTGCGCGACATGGTGGCTGCCGCACTTCGGGCACACGTCGGTGTCCTCCATGAGTGCATCTTCCCAGCCGCAGTCCTCGCAGTGGAACACAGGGATGCGATGGCCCCACCACAGCTGGCGCGAGATGCACCAGTCCTTGAGGTTCTCCATCCAGGTGAGATACGTCTGCGTCCAGCGCGAGGGGTGGAAGGTGACCTTGCCTGAGGTGACCGCCTCGGTTGCCGGGCCCTTCAGCTTGTCGACGGCGACGAACCACTGCTCGGACAGCCACGGCTCGAGCGTCGAGTCGCAGCGGTAGCAGTGCATGACGGAATGATGATGGTCGTCCACATGGTCGAGCAGGCCGTGCTCCTCGAACCAGGCGACGACCGCCTGGCGGCACTCGTTGCGACCCATACCCGAGAACTCGCCGTAGCCTTCGACTACGTGAGCCGTCTCGTCGAAGATATTGACCTTCTCAAGGCCGTGACGCTCGCCCATGCCGTAGTCGTTGGGGTCATGAGCAGGGGTTACCTTCACAAAGCCCGTGCCGAAGCCCGCATCGACGTAGAAGTCGGAGAAGATGGGGATCTCGCGGTCGACGATGGGAAGGCGGACCTTCGCACCGACAAACTTGTCCTTGTCGTGGTCCTTCGGGGAGACCGCCACGCCGGTGTCGCCGAGCATCGTCTCGGGGCGCGTGGTGGCCACCACGACGTATTCCTGCCCATCGATAGGCTCGACAAGCGGGTAGCGCAGATACCACAGGTGGCCGTCTTCTTCCTTGTACTCCGCCTCGTCGTCGGCGATGGCCGTCGTGCAATGCGGGCACCAGTTCACGATGCGCTTGCCGCGGTAGATCAGCCCGTCATGATACCAGTCGCAAAACACCTTGCGCACCGCGGTGGCGTAGTCGGCATCCATGGTGAAGTGCGGGTCGGAGAAGTCAATCGAGCAGCCCATGCGCTTGATCTGCTCGACAATGTGCCCACCGTACTCGTGCGTCCAGTCCCAGCAGGCGTCGACGAACTTCTCGCGGCCGATCTCGCGGCGAGAGATTCCTTCGGAGGCGAGCTTCTTGTCCACCTTCGTCTGCGTGGCGATGCCCGCATGGTCGGTGCCCAAGATCCAGCGGGTAGAGACGCCGCGCATGCGGTTCATACGGATGATGGTGTCCTGAATGGTGTCGTCGAGCGCATGGCCCATATGAAGCTTGCCGGTCACGTTCGGCGGCGGGATCGTCACCGTGCAATCGCCCACGCCGGGGTTGCGGCGATAGTAATCGCCGGCGAGCCATTTGTCGAGCATGCGCTGCTCGACGGCTTCTGCGTCGTAGTTCTTCGGCATGTTTTCCATTGGATGCAAGCTCCTTCGATGAAACGTAAGCGGACAGGCGCAAAAACGCCGAGAGGGGCGCCCGCAAAAGGCGCCCCGGGAAAGTGCGGTTTAGGAAGCGGGAACGATCTCGGGGACCGTTTCCCCCGTGATGTCGCTCGCGCGCACGACGACGTGCGTGGCGACCTTGTGCTCGGGTAGGTCGTACATGACGTCCTGCAGCACGCGCTCGCAGATCGAGCGCAGGCCGCGAGCGCCCGTGCCGTGCTCCTGGGCCTCGTGCGCGATGGCGCGCAGGGCGCCCTCTTCGAACTCGAGCGTGGAATCTTCGAACTCGAACATCTTCGTGTACTGCTTCACGAGCGCGTTCTTCGGTTCGGCGAGGATGCGGACAAGGTCGTCCTCGGAAAGCTCGTTGAGCGCCGTGATCACGGGGATGCGGCCGACGAACTCGGGGATCATGCCGAACTTGTTCAGGTCCTCGGGAAGCACCTGGGCCAGAAGCTCCGCCTCGGCGTGCTTTTTGCTCTCGGGCAGCTCGGAGGAGAAGCCAAGGCCGCTCTTGCCGACGCGCTGGCCGATGATGTCAGACAAGCCAACGAACGCGCCGCCTAGGATGAACAGGATGTTCGTCGTGTCGATGTGGATGAGCTCCTGTTGGGGGTGCTTGCGCCCGCCCTGCGGCGGCACGGAGGCCTCGGTGCCCTCGACGATCTTCAAAAGCGCCTGCTGCACACCCTCGCCCGACACGTCGCGCGTGATGGAGAGGTTCTCGGCCTTGCGGGCGATCTTGTCGATTTCATCGATGTAGATGATTCCGATTTCCGCACGCGGGATATCGAAGTCGGCGGCGGTGATCAGCTTGAGCAGGATGTTCTCGACGTCCTCGCCGACATAGCCCGCCTCGGTGAGCGTCGTCGCATCGGCGATCGCGAACGGGACGCGCAGCGTGCGCGCGAGCGTCTGGGCAAGCAGCGTCTTGCCGGAACCCGTGGGGCCCAAAAGCATGATGTTGCTCTTCGCGAGCTCGACGTCGCCTTCCTGCGCCTTCGATTCCATGCTGATGCGCTTGTAGTGGTTGTAGACGGCGACGGAGAGGGCGCGCTTCGCGTTTTCCTGCCCCACCACATGCTCGGAGAGCTCGGCGTAGAGCTCATGCGGCGTGGGCAGGTTGCCCAGGATGTCGGCGGGGTTCGGCGTCTCGTCCTCGATGTCGGCCTCGACGATCGCCCCGCGATCCTGAGCGCAGCGGCGGCCACGACGGCCGGTGGGCTCCTCGTCGGGCATGCTGTCGAAGGCGGTCGAGAGGCCCAAGTCGCGCATCATCGCGTCGGCGCACACCGAGATGCACTCGTCGCAGATGTTGATGCCGTTCGGGCCCGCGATCATCGCGGTCACCTGGTCGGATGACTTCCCGCAGAACGCGCAGTACACCGCGTCGTCGCCGCGATAGCCAAGGTCGCCTCTTCGTTCGTTTGTCATATGCGTTAGGTCGCTTCTCTTCTCGGGTTCTACTTGTCAGAGGAGCCGCGATGGCTCGTGATGATGTCGTCGACCAGGCCGTACGCCTTCGCTTCCTCAGCGGAGAGCCAGTTGTCGCGCTCGCAGTCGACGTGCACCTGCTCCTGGGTCTTGCCGCAATGCTTGGCGATGATGCCCTCCAAGCGGTCGCGCGTCTTCTTGATCTCGTCGGCCATAATCTGGATGTCGGTCTGCTGCGTGTGGCCGTCGCCCGTGCCGCCCATGGGCTGGTGAATCATGACCTGGGCGTTCGGCAGGATGAAGCGCTTGCCAGCCGCGCCGCCGGTCAGAAGGGGCACACCCATCGATGCCGCCATGCCCAGGCAGATGGTGGACACGTCGCACTTCACGAACTGCATCGTATCGTAGATGGCAAGGCCCGCCGACACGCTGCCGCCCGGGGTGTTGATGTAGAGCGAGATGTCCTTTTCGGGATCGGCGCTTTCGAGATGGAGCATCTGCGCGACGACGGAGTTCGCCACATGGTCATCGATGGGCTCGCCGAGGAAGATGATGCGGTCGTTTAAAAGACGAGAATAGATGTCGTAGCTGCGCTCACCGCGCGGAGATTGCTCGATGACGTAGGGGATCAGCGCCGAAGTGGCACGTTCGATGCTCATAAAAAGCCTCGCTTTCGAAAAGGACGCGGCCTCACGGGGCCGCGAAATTGCATTCTGCTTCACATGATGGAACAGCTTGCCGCTTCGCGCAAGGGGTCGCGAACACGCCGTTCACGATAAGCATAAAACGGGGCCGACGCAGATGCATCGACCCCGTTACGCAATCGGTTGAAGCTTGAGGGCGAGATGCTACGCCTCGGCGTCGGCAGCCTCTTCCTCTTTCTTGGCAGCCTTCTTGGAAGACTTCTTGGTAGCCTTCTTCTCTTCCTCGGCTTCCTCGGCGGGATCGTACTCGGTGACCTTGGCCTTCTCCATCACGTCGAGCACGGCATGGGAACGAAGCAGAGCCTCGCGGACCAGGTAGAGGCGACCGCCCTCACGCCATTCCTTCAGGAGAGCCTTCGGGTCCTTAGCACCGGACTTCTCGAACTCTTCGAGCACTTCCTCGTCGGTGACCTTGAGCTCGAAATGCGCTGCCCACGCGTCGAGCGCCATGTCCTGCTTGGCGGTGTCGGCGGCCTGCTGCTTCACGTCAGCCTTGAACTGGTCGGCGGTGATGCCGTTCTGCTGGAGATACGCGTCGAAGCTAGCGCCCTGGTTCTGCAGCTGAGCGAAGAAGTCCTGCAGCAGCTTGGCCTCGGTCTGCTCCTGCACGGCGGCAGGGACCTCGACGTCGAGGCGCTTGGCGAGCTCGATGAGGCAGGCGCTTTCCTTCATGCGCGGAAGAACGTCTTCCTTCTGCTCCTTGATGCTGTCGGCAACGCGCTCGCGCAGGTCGGCGACATCCTCGAAGCCCAGCGTGTCCTTGACCCACTCGTCGGTGAGCTCGGGGAGAACCTGCTTTTTCACGGCGAGAACCTCGACCTCGAAGTTCACCGTCTTGGTCTTGCCCTCGAGGGAGGCCATGAGGGTCGCGTCCTTCGCGTCCTCGACATTGACGGAGAAGCTCACGGTCTGGCCCTTCTTCAGGCCGATGACCTGCTCATCGAAGGCGGCCGGGAACATGCCGGAGCCCATGAGGCACAGACGGGACTCGCTCGACAGCGCGCTCACGTCTTCGCCGTTCTCGTCGGTCGCGGCGATCTTGAGGTCGGCGTAGGAGTCGGCCTTCACCTTGGTGTTGGCGTTAGCGTTCTCGAAATCATGGTAGTAGTCGCGCAGCGCCTCGATCTGCTGGTCGATCTCGGCCTCGGACGCGCCTTCGGCCGGGAGCTTCACTTCAACCGGCTCGTAATCGGAGAGTTCGCAGGTCGGCTTGCACTCGACCTCGAAGGAGAACTCGTAGGGCTTGCCACCCTCGACGAGCGCAGGCTCGCCGAACTCGGGCTCGCCGACGGGGTACAGATCGCAGCTGTCGATAGCGAGCGGGTAACAGCCGTTCACGATGTCATCGGTGACGCTGGCAGGCACAGCCTCGGCGCCGAGCGCGTTGTCGATGATCGGACGGGGCGCCTTGCCCTTGCGGAATCCGGGGAAATTGTACTTATTCGCAAAGTCCTTGTAAGCCTTCTTGATGCGATTGTCGACTTCTTTGGCATCGACGGTGACGGTCACCTTGACCTTGTTGTCCTGCAATGCCTCTACTTTTGTTTCCACTAACTTTCCTCCATCGTTCGCTTATCGCACGATTCGTGCAGCGCGCAATCGAATCTGGCCGAATCGGACAGCGCGGCCGTACATCGGCCCGAATGCGCACCAAGAAGGAATTATCGCACATATGGCGAAGTTGTGCCAACCAAACAAAGACATCCACACGGAACGCCTTATACTGAAGAGGAAGCGAACGGAACGAGAGCGAACCGAAAGGCGGCGCTAAGACCCATGACATCTTGCTGCGGCACCCAACAAAAAGCACAGGAAATCAGGCCGGAGCGCCCAAGCTGCGTCGATTGCAAGACGCTCGGCTGCGCTCACAACAACGGCCGCTACCCCTCCTTCTGCGAGACGCGCGGCATGACCGACGAGGAGGCAGCCCTGCTTCGCCACGACTACGAAGAGGACGCCGAGACCTACGAGTTCATGAAGGCGACGGCGGAGACCACCGCCCGCGGCTTCTCAGAACAGCTCTGCCGCGCCGAGGAGACAATGGATTACGCGCGGCGCATGGGGTACAAGAAAATTGGCATCGCGTTTTGCGCGGGCGTCGCCGACGAAGCGCAGATCTTCGCGAAGATCCTGCGCATACACAACTACGAAGTGGTGGGCTACACCTGCAAGGTCGGCGCGCTCTCGAACGCGCAGATGGGGCTGAAGGAGAGCTGCTGCAACTTTGGGCTGGTCGCCTGCAACCCACTCACGCAGGTAAGGCGCCTCAACGCCGAGAAGACCGACCTCAACGTGCTCATGGGACTGTGCGTGGGGCACGACTCGTATTTCTACAAGCTCTCGGATGCGCCCGTGACCACGCTCATGACCAAAGATAAGGCCATGGTAAACAATCCGGGGGCGGCACTTTGGGCCTCAACCACAAGTTCGCTTTGGAACCGCATGATGCGCCCCGACGAATCGTTCGCGGCGCGAGATGATGCGCAGGAGAAAATGAGCGGGCCGAGGATTCGCAAGGACCCTCTCCATCAGGGAACAGACGCGCCGCGATGCGCTCGGGAACGGCCGAGCAATCGAGTTTCGGACAACCCTTGAACACGCCGTGCCCCACCTCGTCGATTTCCTCAGGAAAGACGACGTTGGAAAGCTCGGGGCAGCTTAAGAATGCCTCGTCACCGAGCGCCCGCAAAAGGCTGGGGAGCTCAACGCTTCGCAAGGCACGGCAGCCCGAAAAGGCGCGGCGCCCTATGGCCTCCACTGCATCGAGAGAGGGCACGGCCTCGAGCGCACGGCAGTTCGAAAACGCCTGGTCGCCGATTTCAACAAGCCCCTCCCCTCCCGAAACGCGCCGCAGCGCAAAGCAGCCTTTGAAGGCTCCCCTCGGCACGTCGCGCACACTCGACGGCAGCACTATCTCCTCGAGCTTTTGGCAGTGCTCAAAGGCCGACGCCCCGAGAGACGAAAGGCTCTCTGGCAGCGAAACGCGCCGCAAGTTCAAGCACGCAGAGAACGCGTAGGCCCCGATTTCGCACACTCCCTCGGGCACGGCGACATCCTCAAGGTCGTCGCATCCGCGAAACGCCTCATCGCCGATACGGCGCACGCCAAGCGGGAAGGACACCTCGCGCGCGCCGTCGCTCTCATAGTGCTCTATCGCAATCCCAAAAGGCATCAGCTCTGCATTCCCTACGAGCGCTTGCCACAGCAACAGCCAGCGCCCGCCGAGGCGAGCGGATCGGGCATGACGTAGTCTTCGGGGTTACCCACCTTCCACCAGTTCTTACCGTCGGCGCGGAAGCGCGGGTCGGGGTCAGCAAGCCCCGGCTCGAATCCCGCCTCGCGGATGCGTGCGACGGCGTCCTCCACGGTGAAGCCGCGCCATTCGTCCTCATTGAACTCGGTATCGCGCGGGTTCGCGCCACGCTCAACGGTGCATCCGTTCGCACCCGAGTAAAGCGCCTCGGGGATGGCGGGGTGGCACCCCATGGAATGAATGCGCGACCCGACAGCGATACGCACGGTGGCCAGGATTTGCAGCATGCGGGGCTTCGAGACCGGATCCACCCCTTCAAACGGCGTCCCGGGCACATTCACGCGGAACATGACGCCCATACCGAAGGGGTTGAGCGACATGTTATAGAGCACCTTGTCGGCGATTTCCTCGTTGGTGTGCTCAATGCCGATGGGCTCTACGCACGTACCCCAGCGAAGCGGCGACTCCGCGATCGCGCGGATGGTCTGCTCGCGCAGCTTGGGGTCGAAGGGGGTGTCGATTCCCTCGCGCATGCGGCAGACGTGGTAGGCGCTCGTAGCTCCCGCCTGATAGGCCGCCTCGGCCATCGCCGGCGTGAGCTCGCCAACGTTCAGGTTGATAAGATAGTCGCCCGGCACCTGCTCGCGGATATCGGCAAGCCACTCGGTAAGCACCTTCAGGTCGTAGAACTCGGTGGAGCGCAGCGTGAGCGTCGTGATGCCGGCCTCGACATAGGCGCGCGCCATCTCAATGACTTCCTCTTTGGTGTAGGTGATCTCATCGGTGATGAGGCCCCATTCGGTTCCGAACGAGCAGAACTTGCAGTTCATGTCGCAGCTGCACATGTCGACCCCGATGGCGCCCGCGATGCCGCAC
>USJN01000019.1 GCA_900554945.1 uncultured Coriobacteriaceae bacterium
CAACCTCGCGCGCGGTACGGTGGTCCAGATCGCCCTTCGGCGGGAAGATCTCGAACGAGAGCGTTGGGCGCGAAGCGGCTCGCGACTCGTCGAACAGTTGCTTTACCGTGGTCATGATAGTTCCTTTTGCATCCAGTGATGTGGTGAATGTCTGGCATCAGGGTAACGTGTTGCCCGCATGCTACAATGGCAAGCATGACAGACAAAACGCAAATTACACTAACTGCACCGGCAAGCGTTGACTTAGCGCTTGTCGTCGGCCCCGCGGACTCGACGCTGCGGATCGTCGAATCCGCCTTTCAGGCGAACATCACCGTGAGGGGCGACTCCATCATCCTCGCAGGCGATCAAAGCGAAGTGCAGTCGCTTACGGCACTTTTCTCCGACTTCATCAAGGTTGCGGAACGGGGCGAGGAAGTGACCCCCGAGTACGCCTTGCGGTCGATCGAGCTTCTCCGCAGCGCGGAGTTCTCGCCCCAGGCGCTGCGCGAGGATATCCTCCTCACGTTTCGCGGTCGAGCCATCAGGCCGAAAACGGCAGGCCAGAAGCGCTACGTCGACGCCATCCGCTCCCACACCATCACGTTCGGGCTCGGCCCCGCAGGAACGGGCAAGACCTATCTCGCCATGGCGATGGCCGTCGCCGCGCTTAAGCGCAAGGAAGTCGGGCGCATTATCTTGACCAGGCCCATCGTTGAGGCGGGGGAGAACCTGGGCTTTTTGCCGGGTACGATCAACGAGAAAGTCGACCCCTATATCCGCCCGCTCTATGACGCGCTTTTCGACATGACCGACATGGAGCGCGCCAACGACCTTATCGACAGCGGGGTCATCGAGATCGCTCCGCTCGCTTTCATGCGCGGGCGCACGCTCAACGACAGCTTCATCATCCTCGACGAGGCGCAAAACACCACGCCCGAGCAGATGAAGATGTTCCTGACCAGGCTCGGCTTCAACTCGAAGATGATCATCACCGGCGACCTGACGCAGCGGGACCTTCCGGGGTCGCGCTCGGGCCTTGCCGACGCCGAGCGCGTTCTTGGGGACATCGACGACGTGTCGTTTTGCCGCCTTTCGGGGAAAGACGTTGTGCGACATTCGCTCGTGGCCGCGATCGTCGCCGCCTACGACCGGGCCGACGCTTAAAGCACGCAAGGAGATTTTCATGAACATCGAAGTGAACTGCGAATACAAAGAGAGCCTTATCGCGAGCGTGCCCGTCGCCGAGCTTGCCGCCTTCGTGCTCTCCCAAGAGGACTGCCCCCAAAACGCCGAGGCCTCCGTGAGCTTCGTTGACGATGTTGAGATGGCCCGTCTCAACGGGGAATTCCGCGGAAAGACCGGTCCCACCGACGTTCTTTCGTTCGAATGTGACGGGCTCGACGACGAGATGGGCGGAGGGTGCGACGAAATCCCTGGGATACCCTTCGAGCTGGGGGATGTGATCATCGCGGTCGACGTCGCCGAGCGGCAGACCGAGCAGTTCGGCACCACCTTCGAAGGCGAGCTGAGCGTCCTTCTCGTCCATGGCCTTTTGCACCTGTGCGGCTACGACCACATCGAAGATGACGAGGCCGAGGTCATGGAGTCGCGCGAGGCAGAGCTTCTTCGCGGATGGGCGCGCAAGCGAGAGCTCGAGCTTTCCATCTTCGGCGAGATGAACGGCCCGGGAGCGCTTGTGAGGGGAGAGCATTAGATGACCCAATCGCTCCCTCATGCTTTCAAATGCGCAGCCGAGGGCGTTGCGTTCGCCTTTAAGCAACGCAACATGCGCATAGACGCCGGCTTCGCCGTTGCCGCCGTTGCGCTTGGGTTCGTCCTGCGCATTGATGCCCCTTCATGGCTTGCTATCGTCATCTGCATCGGTGCTGTCATGGCGGCCGAGACCGCGAACACCGCCATCGAGGCAGTCGTCGACTTGGTGTCGCCCGAATACCACGTGCTCGCAAAGCACGCCAAAGACTGCGCGGCGGGAGCGGCTCTCATTCTCGCCGTTGCCTCGGTTGTCGTCGCCGCCATCGTTTTCATCCCCAAGATCGGAGAACTGCTGTGCTAGGAATGCAAAAAGAAGGCTTCAAGTCGGGTTTCGCCACCCTCGTCGGACGTCCGAACGCGGGCAAGTCGACGCTTTTGAACGCTATCATGGGCAAGAAGATCGCCATCACCTCCTCGACCGCCCAAACGACCCGCCACCGTTTCCGCGCTGTCTTGACGCGCGATGATTTCCAGCTCATCCTCGTCGACACGCCGGGCATCCACAAGCCCCACGACGCCCTCGGCGAGGAGCTCAACGAGTCCGCGCTCAAGGGCCTGCAAGACATCGACGTCGTTGCCATGGTTATCGACGCCTCCCAGCCAATCGGCCGCGGCGATGAATGGGTCGCCAAGCAGGTTGCCGCCTGCAAGGCGCGCCGCATCTGTGTGCTCTCTAAGACCGACATCGCGACACCCGAGCAGATCGCTGCGCAGCGCGAGGCAGCAGAAGCACTCATGACCTGGGACGCCATGGTGGCGCTCTCCGCACGAAGCGGCGCAAACGTCGACGCCTTCGTCGAAGAGGCTGTCTTCTTCTTGCCCGAGGGCCCCGCATGGTTCCCACCCGACATGCAGACCGACCAGCCGATGGAAGTCGTGATCGCCGAGTTCATCCGCGAGAAGATCCTGCGCTCGTTCCACGATGAGGTGCCGCACTCGATCGGCGTCGCCGTCGACAACATGCAGTACGAGAAGAAAAAGGACCTCCAACGCATCTTCGCCACCATCTACGTTGAGCGCGACAGCCAAAAAGGCATGATCATCGGGAAGAAGGGCGCTGCGATCAAGCGCATCGGCAGCGAGGCGCGAGCCGATCTCGAGCAGCTGCTCGGCTGCCGTGTGTTCCTCGATTTGAACGTAAAGGTGAAGAAGAACTGGCGCCGCGACGCCACGCAAATTCGCCGCTTCGGCTACGGCGAGGGCGCTTAATTCTCGCGGCCTTCGCTTTGTGCAGGTATTGTCGCGTATCGGACGGAGTGCCCAGCGACGCCGAAATACCGACGTCCGTTCAGCTACAATAACGCAGATGAGACGTTTGAACGGGAGAATGCGCGCATGATGATCTGCCCTCATTGCCAAAGCGAAAATCGCGAAGGAGCTAAATTCTGCAATGAATGCGGGAGCCCTCTGCTCTCGAGTGCCGACAAGACGCAGGTCATCGATGCGGTGACCCTCAACGATATACAGGATCCTGACGGGTGCGAGGAAGCATACGATGCGGACAAGACGCAGGTCATCGATGCTGCCGCGCCTCTGACCACCGAGGACCCGATGGTGTCCTGCACCGATGAGACGAGCTCCATCGAGCCCGTCGTCGGAGACGATTCCGATTCCATCGACGATGCGGCTTTGTCGGACATCGAGGATGCGGAAGACAAGGACCTCAGGGAAAGCTCCGACGAGCACGCGGCCTCACATGACGCGATCGACGATGCCGAACGTGAGGCACTCGATGAGGCCCTGCCGCGCATTGGCATCCCTCGAGCCGATTGCGCCGACTCCCTCGCCAGCGAGCGGACCCGCAAGATCGATCTGAACGCGGCGAACACCGTCGACTTGTCGGGCTTCGAGCGGCTTGTCGACTCCAGCTATGTCCCGCCTGCGCGCTCGTGGCGCTCCGGCGATACGATGGAGCTTCCCAAAATCGAGGGAGAGCCCGCGCCCGCCCAGAAGAAATATGAGTCGCCCGACGCCGAGAAGGAAGCGAAGAAACGCAAGGCTGCCCGCAGAACCCGCGCGATCGTCGCGGTCGTCGTTGTGGCAATCATCGCCGCCGCGGCAATCGGCATTACGTATTCGCTAGAACTATGGGGCGGAAAGACCGTGCCCGATGTAACGGGGGAGGCTCAGGCTGACGCGATCTGGCTCCTCGAGAGCAAGGGATTCGCCGTCGACACGTCGCAGGTAAAATCGGACGAAGTCGAGGGCATCGTTCTCATCACCGACCCCGCTGCAGGTTCGCGCGTTCCCAGCGGCACCACGGTGAACGTCTCCATTGCGACCCCGCGTGCCGTCCCCGACATCGTGGGGAGCACCCAAGATGAGGCGAAGGCCGCCTTTGAGAAAGAGGGTCTTGGCAACGTCACGTTCAAGACAGTGAAATCCGACGAGGCCGAGGGCACCGTGCTCGAAGTCGAGCCCCAAGCAGGAACGAAGGTGAAGTCGGCGACGGCCGTGACTGTCACGGTTGCCGAGTCCTACGTTGTGCCTGACGTCACTGGCAAATCGCAGGACGACGCCACCGCCGCGCTCAAGGAGGCGGGCTTTGCCGTCGAAGTCGCAATCAAGTATTCCGAAGACAGCTCCGAGGGCACGGTGCTTTCCACCGATCCCGCCGCGGAGACCAAGCTGAAATCAGGCTCCACTGTGACGATCACCGTGTCGAAGTCGCGTGAGAAGGAGCTCGTCTCCGAAACCTATTCCTTCTTCAGCAAGGGCGCAACCGTTGTCATGGACGGCATTAACTACGAGGTGGTCTCCTGCGACAGCGTGAACTACGAGGGCGACGGGGTCGTGAGCTACACAATCACCGCCAAGAAGTTCGAGAACACGCTGCTTTTCGGCACGATTTACGGCTCGGCGGAGCAGAAGTCGGGCACCATCAAGTGGAACTCAGACAACAGCATCGCCTCCAGCAAACCATCGCTTAAGAAGTAGCGCTTGTGGCACGTCCCACCTATACTGCGCGCGTCATCGTCGTGCGCAAGACGAAGCTGGGGGAGAGCGACCTTATCCTCACCCTTCTTGCCGAGGACGGTTCGCAGCTTCGTACGGTCGCCAAGGGGGCGCGCAAGCCGAAAAGCAGCTTCGCCTCGCGGCTCGAACTCTTCTCGGTGGCAGACGTCCTCTGTGCGAAGGGCCGCTCGCTCGATGTAGTATCCGAGGCGCGACTCGTCGAAGGAAATGCCGCCCTGCGCGGCGACATCGAGCGCACCTCCGCCGCCGCCCCGATAGCCGAGCTCGTCGAGCGCACCACGCAGGCGGGCCTCGAATGCCCGAACCTCTTCGCGATGACGCAGACCGCGCTTCGGGCGATGTGCAACACTGATACCGCAGGTGCGCCCTCAATCGCTGCCGGTCATCTTCTGAAAGCCTTCGCCATGACCGGCGTGCGCCCCGTGCTCTCCGAATGCGCCGCTTGCGGAAATCCCGTGACGCCCCTGCCGGACGGCTCGCTCGCCTTCTCCCCGCGCGAAGGCGGTGTGATATGCTCGCACTGTCGTGTCCATACGGAAGCCGGCTACATCGACGCCCAAACCACCGAATGGTCGAACTTCCTTCTGCGCTCGACGTTTTCCGACATCGCAGGCGCGCGCATGGGGGTACGCGAGGCGTTCTCGGTGCTCGATCTGTGCCAGAGATGGTGCGTCGAGCATGTCGGCTGCAGGCTTCGCTCGCTCTCGTTTATGTTCACGAGCGGGCTTTACGAATCGAAATGACGGAAAAGAGACCAGCTATGAGTAGTCAAGACCCATAAGGCAAGTTTTCTAGAGAGTATTTAATTGTTGGATTTCGCACTTTGACAGCTTCATATCGAATCATTCGGAACGCGATGCGAGCTCGGGGCTCTTCGCGGCATTCGGGTCGTAGGGTTCCTGCTTGGACAGCACAGCGTAGATCACGTGGACGAGCTTGCGGGCGACCGCGACGAGCGCCTCGCGGTGGGATTTGCCGTCGGCGCGCTTTTTCGCGTAGTAGTCGTAGAACGGCGACTTCAGCTTCAGCTGGGCCATCGCCGCCAGGTACAGGGCGCGGCGCAGGTAGGGGGAGCCCTGCTTGGTGATGTGGTTTTCCTCGGAGGAGAACTTGCCCGACTGGCTGATCGAGGGGTTGATCCCCGCGTACTTCACGATGGAGGAGGCGTTGCGGAAGCGGCGCACGTCGCCGATCTCGGACACGATCTGCGCGCCGAGCGTGTACCCGATGCCCGGTATGGTGAGGATGAGCGGCTCGACCTTCTCGATGCCCGCCCGTATCCTGGCCTCGACCTCGGATGCCTGGCCCTCTATGAAGTCGATCTGGTCTATGAGCAGCTTGATCTGGAAGGAGAAGGCCGACGTCGCAAGGCCGATGCCGCACGAGGCCTTGGCGATGCCCTTTATCTCGTCGGCCTTCGGGCGGCCGAGCTTGCCATGGCTTGCCCGCTCGAGGGTCTTGGCCAGAGAGTCGGCCCTGACGGCCAGGCACTCCTCGGGGGTCGGGCACCTCTTGAGGAACGCCTTCGAGCTCTCGCCGAAGGTGTCGGAGAAGACGGAGTCGTACTCGGGGAACACCTGGTCGAGCGCCACGATGACCTGGCGCTTCAAGTCGGCCACGCTCTCCTTGAGCGCCTGGTGCAGGCGCGTGAGCTGCCGCAGCTCGATCACCGCCTCGTCCCCCAGCCTGCTCGGCTGGAAGCCGCCGCAGCGAAGCGTCTCCGCCACGAGCACGCAGTCGACGATGTCGGTCTTCACGCGCGAGCTTCCCTTGAAGCGCCGCATCGCATCGGTCCGCATGGGGTTTATCACGACGACGGCGTAGCCCGCGTCCTGCAGCCGGCAGAAGAGCGGCAGCCAGTAGTGGCCGGTCGCCTCCATGCCCACGAGCAGGTCGGACTTCGACTCGGCGAGCCCTTCCAGGTAGGCGACGCAGCGGTCGAACCCGCCAGCGGAGTTTGCGAACTTCATGGGCTTCGACGCGTCGCGCCCGTGTTCGTCGGTCGCCCCTACGACGTGGTCGTTTTTGGCGATGTCTATCCCGGCGTAGATCATAGGCCCTGCCTTTCCGTACATGGCAGGCCCCTGCTCACCAAACGGGCTCGCAACCTCCTGTAAGAGACACGGGGTAGCCTTCGATCAAGGCTCCGCCATCCAGCTAATCCGCGAACCGCCCCGAATGGGGCAGGCTGTCAGTCTCTTTTGCGGGGTCCGAATACGCCCCAGGGCACATGCCGACATACCTGCCCAGCCAGTAACTGCATCGCATTCTGAATGGTTCGATTGAAACAGTCAAAACGCGATAAGAAGATAGTAGGAGGGAATCATGAAATACCAGAAGCTGCAAGACGAAGTGAAGGCCGCGCTGAAGGCGCACGACAAACCGCGCGTGTCCATCCTGCGCCAGGTGCACGGCGAAGTGAAGAACATCGAGGTGAACGAGCGCCGCGAGATCACGGACGCCGACGTCGACGCCATGCTCAAGCGCGTGATCAAGCAGACGAAAGAGACGCTCGAGGGTTCCATCAAGGCAGGGAACAACCAGGAGCGTACCGACCTTCTCGCCGCGCAGGTGGAAATTCTTGAGTCGTACCTTCCCAAGCAAGTTTCAGGGGACGAGCTCATCGCACTCATCGAGAAGACGCTCACCGAGACCGGTGCCACCTCGAAGAAGGAGATGGGGAAGGTGATGGGAGCGCTCACGAAGGCGACCGGCGGCAACTTCGACAAGGCCGCGGCCGCAGCCGAGCTCGGCAAGCGCCTCGCCTAGCGCAGGACCCGCGCGACCCGCTGCTACGTTTTGGAGACAGCGCCCGATCGCTTCGATACCCGCAAGGGCTTCAAAGCGGTCGGGCGCTTTTTTGCGGGCAATCGGCTTGCGTTGTGCGAGATGACGGGAAGAACCGCTGCACGCGGGACAACAAAAAACGCCCGCAGGCGTTTCGTTTCGAGGAGAGGAGGCCGGTGAGGGCGAGGGGGGGGTAGGCCCTCACCGGCTTGTGATGGATGGCCAGACGAGAGGAGCCTCCACCACCGGGTCAGCATTAAGAAGTGTGCTGGTCAGCGGGTTCGTTTTCTTGAGAGAGAGGGGGGATTCGAACCCTCGCTGCTGACATTTGTTATCTTAGGTTAACCTTGCTGGCGCGTCAACGGGGTTAACCATGGTTTACAATTCCTCCACAAATGTCTTGCAAGTTGATAGGAGAATCCGCCATCACCGCAAGCGGCCTCGCCAGAAGACTGCTCGCATGAAAGCTCTCCCCAAACGCAGGAAGGCCGGGCACTTTCGCACCCGGCCTTCCCCTTGGCTCGTAAGAAAACGTGCTATCTGAGCGCCTTGTCCATGTCGGCTACCATGCACTCGACCGCTCCGCAGCCGGAACAACCATGGCAGCTTCCACATCCGCTTCGAGGGCTATCGCTATCGCCGCAGTGGTCGTGGCAATCGCACAGGCCGCGCGTCGCGATGCGGCGCACCGCCAGCACAGCAAGCACGGCGATGACGAGCGCGACGACGATCGTCGACGGCGTCCAAACCAAACCCATCATAGGTGCGCCTCCTTTCTTGCGGATCGACATCGGGGACGCGCCCGAAAGCGCATCCCCAAAAGTTACTCTCAGTAGACTTTACGCTGCCTCGTTCTCGGTTTCAAGCTTGCGGGCAACCTTTTCGTCCTTCTTGCCGTAATTCGGCATCGGGCGGAAGATTTGGAAGAGCATGAGCGCCGCGATGATGATGGCGATCACGGTCCAGATACCGAAGCTCACTTCGCCCAAAGCCAGACCAACGAACTGGTAGAGCATGCAACCCACGCACCACGCGAAGCCGCACATGTAGCCGATGGTGATCCAGAACCACTTAGCGGAACGCTGCTGCTGGCGGATGGCGCCCATCGCCGCGAAGCACGGCGCGCACAGCAGGTTGAAGGCGCAGAAGGCGACGATCGCAGCGGTCGATCCGCCAAGCATCTGGGCAAAGCCGTACCACAGCTGCGGGTCCGCCTCGCCGAAGTCGCCGAGCTGGGTGATGATGCCGACGGTCGCGATGACGTTTTCCTTCGCAACGAGGGCGGTGGCGGCGGTTGCGGTGGCTTGCCAGTTCGCGAAGCCAAGCGGCGCGAAAATCCAGGCCAGCAGGTTGCCGAGACCCGCCATGAGGCTGTACTCCATGTAGTCGGGCGCCTCGGAATCAAGCAGGCCGAAGCCCTCGCCCGCATCGCCGAAGTTCATGAGGAACCAGATGACGATCGTGGACAGGAAGATGATGGTACCTGCTTTGATGATGTAGCCCTTCACGCGCTCCCACATCGAGAGCAGGATGTTCTTCACGCCCGGCATGTGGTACTGCGGAAGCTCCATGATAAACGGCGTGGTCTCGCCGGCGAAGAGCTTGGTCTTTTTCAGCATGATACCGGAGATGATAATCGCGACGACGCCCATGAAGTAGAACATCGGGGCAACATACCAGGTGGCGTCGGAGTTGCCAGAGGCAATCGCGCCGAACACGAGGGCGATGATCGGCATCTTCGCACCGCAGGGGATCATGGTGGTGGTCATGATCGTCATGCGGCGATCCTTCTCGTTCTCGATCGTCTTGGTTGACATGACGGCGGGCACGCCGCAGCCGGAGGCGATGAGCATCGGGATGAAGGATTTGCCGGACAGGCCGAACTTGCGGAAGATACGGTCCATGATGAACGCAACGCGGGACATGTAACCGCACAGCTCCAGGAAGCCAAGGAGCAAAAAGAGGATCACCATCTGCGGGATGAAGCCGATAACGGCGCCAACACCTGCGACGATGCCGTCCATGACGAGCGACTGCAGCCACGGGGCGACGTCGGCGGCCTCAAGGGCGTTGCCGATGATAGCGCCAAGACCCGGGATCCACAGGCCCCAAGAACCATCGGAGGGGTCGGGCTCTTCGACTTCAAGAGCAGCCTGGTAGTCAGCGAAGGTGATCGCCTGCTCCTCGACCTCGCCGTCGTCACCTTCGACCTCCATCGTGGCAACAGCGTGCTTGGCCTGGGCCTCCTCATCGAACGCCGCGATCGTTGCCTGGGCATCGTCGTACTCGGCAACGGCGTCTTCGTACTCGGCCATAGCATCGACGTCAGTGGCGTCTTCGGGAGCCTCAGGCTCGGCCAAGGCAAGCGCATCGAGCACTTCCTGGGCGTCGTCGGAGGGAAGACCGGACACCTCGTCCTCGCCGAGGACGTTCTCAACGTAGGCGGTAATCTGCGCCTGGGCGTCTTCGTACTCGGCCGTGGCCTCGTCGAACGCCTCGCCGCCGGTGTAGAGCCAGCCGTCGCCGGAGATGCCGTCGTTAGCCCAGTCGGTCACGACGCCGCCACCGACGGAGACGGCCAGCCAGTACACGAAGAACATGATGACGATGAAGATCGGCAGGCCGAGGAAGCGGTTCGTGACGACGCGGTCGATTTTCTGGGTGGTGGACATGCCCTTGGTCGACTTCTTCACCGTGTCGTCGACAACACCGGCGATCTCGTCGTAGCGGGCAGAGGTCACGATAGACTCTGCGTCATCGTCAAGCTCGGTCTCGAGCGCGTCACGGATGGCGTCGACCGTTTTCTTGTCGGCGTCCGTCAGCTTGAGCTGGGAAATCGTGCGGTCCTCGCCCTCGAGCACCTTGATGGCGAACCAGCGGGCTGTCGCGGAGGAAACCCGCGAGCCGAGAACGTCGATAATCTTCGCGAGCGCCGTCTCGATCTCGTCGGAGAAGCGGATCTGCGGCGCGGCGGGAACGCCCTTCTTGCCGAGCTCGATCGCGGTCTTCACAAGCTCGTCCATGCCGCGGCCCTTGAGCGCCGAGGTGGGAACGATCGGGCAGCCGAGTTCGCGGGAAAGCTTGTCGATGTCAATCTTGTCGCCGTTCTTCTCGACGAGGTCCATCATGTTGAGGGCGATGACCACAGGCAGGCCCAGTTCGAGAATCTGCGTGGTCAAATACAGGTTGCGCTCCAGGTTGGTCGCGTCGATCAGGTTGATGACGACGTCCGGGTCGCCATCGAGAAGATAGTCGCGAGCGACGACTTCCTCAGGCGAATACGGCGAGAGCGAATAGATGCCGGGGAGGTCGGTAACCGTGACATCCTTGTCCTTGGTGTACTTGCCTTCCTTCTTTTCAACAGTAACGCCAGGCCAGTTGCCAACGTATTGGTTGGCGCCGGTCAGGTCGTTGAACATGGTCGTCTTGCCGCAGTTCGGGTTGCCGGCAAGCGCAATGCGAATTCCCATGATCTACCTTTCCAAAATCAACGATGCTTACCTTTGCTGCTTCGCCGAAACGGCGGCACCCTGAAGAGTCGGTGCGGTCGCTTCGATAAGTTAGATAACACTAACCGCCAAGCAAAGAAAAAGGCCTACGAAGGCCCTGCTCGAACTAAAGAACGAGCACGCTTTCGGCTTCGCTCTTGCGCAGCGAAAGCTCATAGCCGCGAACGGTGACCTCGATAGGATCGCCGAGCGGCGCCACCTTGCGAACGAAAACCTCGACGCCCTTGGTGATGCCCATGTCCATAATGTGACGCTTGAGGGCACCCTCGCCCACAAGGCGGCGCACCGTAGCGGTCTCGCCGATGGCGACATCGCGCAGCGTCTTGTCCTGACCTGCTTCTGCCATAGCTTCTCCTCCTTTTCCTTCCTGTCTCAAAAGTCGTCCTGTCGCCGCAGCTTTCCGCGCGGTTGCGAAAACAGGCGCAATGCGCCCCTTGCTACAGCTTTAGCTTTTCACGGGGCAAGTGCACTCCCCTTTGCGGAAAGTGCGCCCGCCCACGAAAACTAACGGGTGATGATTCGTTGTGCGACCTGCTTATTCAGCGCGACCTGCGCACCTTTGACCTCGACGATGAAGTTGCCCGCCTGCTCCGAGACGACCTTCACTTCAGCGCCGGCGACAAAGCCGAGATTCTCGAGATGATGGAGCACATCGCCCTTTTCGCGAACCTTGACGACGGTGCCCGTCTCGCCCGTTTTCATGAAGGTGAGCGGCATCTGCGCCATGGAAGGTCCCGCAACGGTTGCGGTGCTCATGCCTTTGTCCATCGCCATTGCTTCCTGCATCATAGCTACCTCGTCTTTCTTTGCTAACCGTGGTTAACATC
>USJN01000020.1 GCA_900554945.1 uncultured Coriobacteriaceae bacterium
GGTATAAAGCTTCCGACATCGCACGAGTCCTTCGCATTCGTATGCGGCGCGCAAGGCGCCCGGTTCATTTCGCTCCATTATAGAAGAAGCGCCCGGGGTTGCCGGACGCTCCTGGAAAGAGTTCGTCGTATCGATAGAAGCTCGGACACGTGCCTCCTCGTATCCGGGACCGATCGCCCCTCGCTGACACGTGTCGGCATTATTTCGCGTGCTTGGCGTTTTTGGCCTTGTCGCCTTTCTTCGAGCTCATCGCGGCTTTCACCGCACCGATGAACGCAGGGGCCACCGATACCGCGACGATGCCCAAAACGATGACCTCGAAGTGCTCTTGCACAAACGGAATGCCACCGAAGAAGTATCCCACCAAAACGAACAGCGAGACCCAAGAAATGCCGCCAATCGCGTTGAACAGCGTGAACTTGCCGAAATTCATGTGGCCGGTGCCCGCAATGAACGGGGCGAACGTACGGAAGAAAGGCATGAAGCGCGTGATCACGATAGTCAGCCCGCCGTAACGCTCGAAGAAGCGGTCAAGCTTCGCCATACGCTCGGGCGTGAGCGCCTTGATCTTCCCCGAGTCGATGATGCGCTTGCCGAAGAAGCGGGCTATCCAGTAGTTGGACGTGTTGCCCAAGATGGCGGCGGCGTAGAACACGATGAGCGTCGCCCACAGGTGCAGACCGCCCCCGTCAGCCGAGAAGACGCCGGCCGCAAACAAAAGCGAGTCGCCCGGCAGAAACGGGAAGAACACAAGGCCCGTCTCCACAAACACGATCAGGAACAACGGGGTGTACACCCATGCGGCGCCCAACGCCACAATCCACCCTGCAATCGCCGAGCGGGGGTCGGAAAGGAGACTGACGAAGAAGTTGATGATGTCCATAGCGTCCTTACAAGAAGAGGCCCATGCAGCAAGCAGGCGGCTCGTGGCCGCCTGCAAGATAGAGCATTCTGAATAGGACAGGGCGCTCGTCAGAGGCCCCTTATGGCTGCTTCCTCCCGGACCTGACCAGGTTCGGAACATGTCGCCGCCCCGCCCCATTCAGAATGCTCAGTTCAAGTTGTTTCCCAGTATACGCGAGGTGGCATGGCGCGAGCGGGCCTTAAACCAAATGCACACAGCTCAGCCGTGCAAACGGACACGAGGGACGCGGGGCTATTCCCCTACGCCGCCCTCGGCCACAGTCCGCACGATGCCGTCAAGACCGCTATGGACGAGCGCGTGCGTCACCTGGGCGATATCCTCGAGGGGAATCTCCGACTCGTCTAAGATCCAGCGGCGAATCACCGCCACGAGCCCCGCACTGAAATACGCGACGCAGAAATCGAGATACGGCCCCAACTTCTTCAGGCCAAGCGTGTCCTGCTCGATAAGCGACGCAGTAAGCGACGATTCCAGCTTCTTCAAAACGAGCTCGTAGGGAGTGTGCGAGGCAATGAGCTTCATGCTCTTTAGGTCGGGCGCCAGCCCCAGCGAAAGCCGTTTGAACAGGTCGACCACGTTCTCGCCGTCGTCGCTGTTCTCGAGGGAGTCCAGGCATGTGCGCACGATCCGGTCCGCCTCGTCCTGCACGATCTCGTTCGCCAGATCCTCGACCGACTGGTAGTGAAGATAGAACGTCTTTCGGTCGATGTCCGCCTCGCGGGCAATTCCGGTGATGGTGATCTTTTGGTACTCCGTCTCCTGCATGAGGGTCAAAAACGCCTGGCGGATCGCCTTTCGCGTGCGCACAACACGGCGGTCGGGCGCCGTGCGCTCCCCGGATTCCCGACAGGCGGCTCCCTCTCCAGTCGGCTGAATCTCGTTCGCCAACTTCTCCCCCACGTCGCCCATATCTCTCCCTCGCAAAAAATGGACAGCATAACTTCATCTGCAGGTTTTACCACAAACGTTGTTTATTTGTCACTTGTATTTTTATTTCACCGACCTATACTCACGCTTAAGAGAATTATTCCACATTTGTTGAATAATTGTATGGGAGGTACAACACTATGAAAGCAACCGACCAAATCAAGCGGGCAGCCCTCAACAAAACCATCGACTACCTGCTTGAAAATCCCGAGCGAAACGTCGCGAAGATCATGGACATGATCGACAAAGTTGCGCCCGACGACGTGTTCCCCACCCAACGCGCCGCCTTCCATCAGGCAATCGATGACGAATCGAATTGGTATCAACTTATCATGAAGATTCTCACCGACATGAATCCCCAGGTCAGGGACCGCCTCATCAAGACATTCGTCGTTGACGCGAACATGCTCGCATGGCCGAAGCAGGAAGCGATGCGCGATCAGTACCACTGCAACATTCCCTGGGCCATCCTGCTGGATCCGACGAGCGCCTGCAACCTGCGCTGCACCGGATGCTGGGCAGCGGAATACGGCCACAAGCAAAACCTCACCTACGAGGAAATCGACTCCATCATCAACCAGGGCGTCAAGCTGGGAACCCACGTCTACATCTACACCGGCGGCGAGCCGCTCGTCCGCAAGCACGACCTCATCAACCTATGCGAAGCGCATCCCGATTGCGCGTTCCTGTCATTCACCAACGCGACGCTCATCGACGAGGAGTTCGTGCAGGATATGATCCGCGTCGCGAACTTTGTGCCCGCCATCAGCGTCGAGGGCTTCGAGGAGGCCACAGACGCCCGCCGCGGCGAGGGGACGTACGCCAAGGTGTCCCGCGCCATGGAGCTTTTGCGCGAAAACGGCCTGCCCTTCGGCGTATCATGCTGCTACACCAGCGCCAACGCAAACTCCATCGCCAGCGAGGAGTTCTTCGACTGGCTCATCGAGAAGGGGGCTCTTTTCGCGTGGATCTTCACGTACATGCCCGTCGGCGTCGGCTCGCCCACCTCGCTTATGGTGCACGCCGACCAGCGTGAGCACCTCTACCGCTTCGTTCGCGAAATGCGCGAGAAGAAGCCCCTGTTCACGCTTGACTTCCAGAACGATGGCGAGTTTGTCGGCGGCTGCATCGCTGGCGGGCGCCGCTACTTGCACATCAACGCCGCAGGCGACGTGGAGCCGTGCGTGTTCGCGCATTATGCGAACGTCAATATCCGGGAGACGAGTCTTCTCGACGCGCTGCGCTCCCCTCTGTTCATGCAGTATTACGAGGGCCAGCCCTTCAACGACAATCTGCTCAAGCCCTGCCCCATCTTGGAAAACGAAGGGCTGCTCGCCGACATGGTGAAGCGCGCCGGTGCGCATTCCACCGACCTTCAGGAGAAAGAAAGCGCGGAGAGCCTCTGTGCGAAATGCCATGACTCCATCGCGGAGTGGACGCCTGTCGCCGACCGCATTTGGAACGACGAGGGCGACCCGCTCTACGGCAAGCGCAGAAACGACCCCACGCAGGGCATGGCCGACACCGACATGCGCAAGCTTGCAGAGCAAGGCCGCCGCGAACTGCCCGAATCGCTCATGACGAAGCGGGAGCGCCGCGAACACCGCAAGCAGCACGAGGACGCAACCGACGTCGCCTAGCATCGCGAGGATCCGTGCAAAGGGGTAGCTTCCCTAAGCCCCTCGGAAGCCGCCCTGGCAAAGTTCCTCGTTGCACGCCGTACACCAGCGCCCCTTCCCCAGCCTGCTTCCGAGGGAAAGCGTTGGCGATTCCCCTTGAGCAAGCTCGACGTAGTGCCCCAGAAAGCCCGCGCGCCGAGCTTGCTTCTACCCCAAAGACCTCACATGCTCGCTCGAACGGTCGAGCTGTTCTTTGGCGGAGCGGATTGCCGCGATGTCCGCTTCCTCCAGCTTCTCGGTTTTCTTCGAAAGCAGCTTGCGGAGAGCATTCGAATCGGCTTTTACCTGCTTCTTCTCTTCCTTTTCCAGCTGCTTGCCGGATTTTGCGAGCGCCGCGTCAACCTCTTGGACCAGGCGTGCCGCCTCCGCATGCACCTCCATCGCATCGCGGCGCGTCGCGTCCTGCGCCGCGTAGGTTTCCGCATCGCGAATGGCGCGATCGATTTCCTCGTCGGACATACGGCCCGACTCGTCGATCGTGATTGATTGCTCCTTGCCCGTCCCCTTGTCCTTCGCGGAAACCGTGAGAATGCCGTTCGCGTCGATGTCGAACGTCACCTCGATCTGGGGAACGCCCGCGGGAGCACGCTTGATGCCCTTCAGACGGAATTTGCCGATAGACTTGTTGTCGCGAGCCATCGGGCGCTCGCCCTGAAGCACGTTGATTTCCACGCTCGTCTGGAACGCCGCCGCCGTCGTGAAGATCTGCGAGTAATGCACGGGGAGCGTCGTGTTGCGCTCCACGATGCGCGTCGCCACGCCGCCGACGGTCTCAAGGGAAAGGGAAAGCGGCGTCACGTCGAGCAGCAGGATGGAGTTCGCCTTCACAAGCCCCGTCGAAGACCCCGCGAGCGTAGCCCCCTGGATGGCCGCGCCCACGGCGACGCACTCGTCGGGGTTGATCGACGACGAAGGCTCCTTCCCTGTAAGGGAGCGAACCTTGTCCTGAACCGCCGGGATGCGCGTCGACCCGCCGACGAGCAGCACGCTTCCCAGCTCGGAGGCGGCAATGCCCGCGTCGTTGAGCGCCTGGGACACGGGGCCTTCAGTGCGCTCGACCAAATCGGCGGTCATGCGGTTGAACTCCGAGCGCGTGACCTGCGCCTCCAGATGAAGCGGGCCGGATGCGCCCTGCGCCAGAAACGGCAGGTTCACGCGCGCCGTCTCCATGGAGGACAGCTCCTCTTTCGCCTGGCGCGCCGCCTCGCGCACGCGCTGCGCCGCGGCGGAATCGCGACTCGCATCGACGCCCGATTCCCGCCTGAAGACCCCGAACAGGTAATCGGCGATGCGCTCGTCGAAGTCGTCGCCACCCAGATGGTTGTCACCCGCAGTCGCAAGCACCTCGATCACGCCCTCGCCGATCTCGATGATCGACACATCGAACGTGCCGCCGCCCAAGTCGTAGACCATCACCTTCTGAGGGTCACCGTTGTCGAGCCCGTACGCGAGCGCCGCGCTTGTCGGCTCGTTGATGATGCGCAGGACTTCGAGCCCCGCGATGCGGCCCGCATCCTTTGTGGCCTGGCGTTGCATATCGTTGAAGTAGGCGGGGACGGTGATGACAGCCTGCGTCACCTCCTGGCCGAGGAACGCCTCAGCGTCGCGGCGCAGCTTGCGCAGGATCATCGCGGAGATTTCCTGCGGCGTGAATCGTTTACCGTCGATGTTCGCACGCCAGTCGGTTCCCATGTGGCGCTTCACCGAGGAGATAGTGCGCTCGGGGTTGATTGCCGCCTGCCGACAAGCTGTCGCACCGACGAGGCGCTCGCCATCTTTCGTGAAGGCGACGACGCTCGGCGTCGTGCGAGAGCCCTCGGCGTTGTGGATGATGGCCGGCTTGCCGCCCTCGACCACCGCGGCGCAACTGTTCGTCGTGCCCAAGTCAATCCCGATAGTTGCCATATCAGTCTCCTTCCGAGAGAACAAGGTGATTCATTCAAGCAGCACCAAAGTCAGCGAGCGAGGCACATTACGCCAGCCGACGGGCCACGAGCGCCCTAAAAACCCATGAACCCGTAGCGCATGAACTGCTGCAGACACAGCTGGAGCATGCAGCAGCCGCAGCACAGCGTCGTGGGATCGATAGAGGAAATGGTGAACCCGCGCGTCTGCTGCTCCTGAGTGTACGACTGCCCCGCGCTTTGGAACGCACGGTATGCGCGCTGATAGTCGGCATTGTTCGGATCCATACGAACAGCGCGGCGAATCTGGTCGAGCGCCATCACCGTGTTGCCCGCGCCGTTGTTCGCGAGCGACGAAAGGTAGTACCACCGGGCGTTACGCCCGCCGCTCGTTACCGTTGCCAGAATGTCGGCAGCACGCTTGCATTGCGCCGCATCCCCTGAGTTGATCAGGTCGATCGCCGCGCGGAATTCCGCCGGATCGCTCGCATTCGCCTCGGGATGAATCGGACCGGACGCCGTCGAGGCGCCGTAGCCGAAGAAGTCGTCGAAGTCGAAGCCGAAGCCTCCCGCCCAACCGTACGGTCCGCTGGAGGTATAGGGATTGCCCTGCTGACCGCCCCCGTACGAGCCGCCGCCCGAGGCGCCGCCGAAGGGGTTCGCTCCGCCGTACCCTGCATACCCCGACGAGCCCTGCGACGAGGCGCCGGCAGCCCCGCCCGAAGCCGCGGAGGCACGGCGATCGGCAGCGGCGTATTTCTCGGGGTTCATGATGCGATCGTACGCCTCGTTGACCTCGTTCATCCGCTCGGCGGCGTTCGGATCGTTGGGGTTCAAATCGGGGTGGTTCTCGCGCGCCTTCCTGCGGTATGCCTTCTTCACCTCGTCTTGCGAGGCATCCCTCGACACACCGAGTACGCTATACGGGTCCATTGCCATTGCGTTCCCTATTCGCCATCATCGTCGTCGGCGGCCCTTGCGGCCGTCGCCGACATTTCGCCATCATCATGGGCAGCATCGCCGAACTTCCCGCAATACTGCCCCCATAACCCCGCGTACAGCACGTTGCGGAGAATGTGAACATCCTGCTCAAGCGGCAAACGCTCGAACGATTGCGCCGCCTGGGCTGCAATCGAGCGAAGCCCCTCCGAAACATCGCCGGGCACCGCACCAGCCGCAACAAGCGGATTGTAGCTGCCCGATTTCAGGTCCTCATCGTAATCCATGACCGCATCCATGAGGTACACGAACTTGCCGAGCCATGCCCCCATGCGGCGCAGCTCGCCTGCCCAGAAATCCTCCTGATACGAGAACACGCAGCCTAAAATAAGGCCGAACCGATTGGCGGCAGCATCGAGAGACTCGTCCCCACGCTGCTCGATTGCGCGGATATCGGCCATACCCGACTCGATAGCCCGGGCAACTGCGGGGCGTCTTGCCGACGCCGCACGATACGCTGAAGAGAGTGCCTGGGCCATCGCCCGCCGCGAGACCTTGCGATCGTCATGCCAATCGTCCATGAGCTTGTGGTACGCGAGCAGCACCGTCACATCGGCGGCATACTCCGTGCACTCGCTCGTCGCAAATGGCTGGGGCTTGGTGGGATGAGCCCCACACCGCGCGGAATCCTCGTGCTCGAGCGGTTCGTAAAGCGAGTTCAGCAGAAGTGCCAGGAACGTCATGTCGTAGGTGAGCGTCATGCGGCACAGCTGGCCGTTCTGTTCCTTCAGCGAATGGCAAACACCGCAGTACACCCTGCGGTAACGGGCAACCTCCTCAGGAGAAAGTTGCTTCTCATCTGCCATGATGTAGCCGAACATGCGCTGCTACGACTTCTTTACGGTTTCGGTCTTGCACTTTGGGCACACCACGCGAAGCGTTCCCTTGCCACGCGGGACCGAAAGCTCCTGCCCGCAGCCCTTGCACTTGAAGTACAGCGTAGTCTCGCGGTTCTCCCATTTCTTCCGTCCGATGGAAAGCGCGCGACGAGGTTTCTCAGTCGCGCGCAGGAACGCCTCGTTCTCGCGATCGCGCGCAGCGATGTTCTTCGAATAGGTGCGGAAGAGCGCATAGGCCAAAAGCGCCAGCGCAGGCCATGAGAACAGGCCCATATGGGGGAGAACCGACAGCACCAGGCAGACGATGCCTGCAACGACCAGCGTATTCGACAGGGAGTCGGCGCCGCGCCTTCCCTGCATGGCGCCCGCCATCTTCCACTGCATCCGCTCGAGAAAACCCTTCATCCGAATGTGCACCCGCCTTCGCCAATAATCGAGGAGGCCCGCGCGAGATGCACGGGCCTCAAATCTGCTCGGGACGCGAGTTAGAACGCCTCGAACTCGTTGAACAGGGTCAATGATACGCATAAGTTGTGCAGATGCCGCGAAGGCGTCAGGCTGTCAACAAACTGTCATGAAGGAAACGCGAGGCTTCCATCAGCGGACGGCCTCTCTACACCACCTGGAACAAGAAAAACTTCAGGTAATCCGTTTCGGGAACGCCCCACAGAATCGGGTGGTCAGGCGCCTGCTGACGTTCCTCGATCTGGCGCAGCTGGACACCAGCGTCCTGCGCGGCGTAGGACACGACACGTCGGAAGCGTTCCGTGTCCATGAAATGGCTGCAGCTGCACGTTGCGAGATAGCCTCCACGAGGCAGCAACTTCATCGCACGATAGTTGATTTCCTTGTAGCCGCGGGCTGCCGAATCGATGGTCTTGCGGCTTTTCGTGAACGCGGGCGGATCGAGCACGATGAAGTCATAAGTGCGATCGTGCGCCGCCTCGAGCTGAGGCAACAGGTCAAAGACGTTCGCCGCCGTGAAGTCCATCTTGCCGTTAAGTTCATTGAGCTGGGCATTCTTACGCGCTTGAGCGACGGCAAGCTCGGAGATATCGACCGCGTTCACGTACTCCGCCCCGCCGTGGGCGGCATTCAGAGCAAAGCTGCCCGTATGCGTGAAGCAATCAAGAACGCGTCTTCCCGCCGCGAGCTGCGCGACGGCACGCCGATTGTACTTCTGGTCGAGGAAGAAGCCTGTCTTCTGTCCGTTCTCAAAATCCACCTCGTAACGAACGCCGTTTTCCATAATCTGCGTCGTCGTGGGACCGAACACCGCAGCCTCGGGTTGGCTGGGATTGATCGGGTCGAGCGAGCAGGCCACATCCTCCGCAGCGCCCGCAAACCATCCCGCGGTCTGGGCGAGTCCTTCGAGCGAGCGGGTCGAGGCGGCGTTGCGCTCATAGAGTCCGCGAATCGCGATGCCATCTTCGGCCAGCACTTCGAGAAGCGCGGGGAAGATCATCGGCTTCAAACGCTCCATCCCCACCGAAAGCGTCTCAGCCACGAGGACGTCTTCGAAACGATCGACGACAAGACCGGGGAATCCGTCAGCTTCGGAGAACAGAACGCGGCATGCGCTTGCATCGGCGCCCATCACCGTTTTCCGGTAATTCCACGCCCACCGTACCTTTCGCTTCCAAAAGGCACGGTCGAAGCGATCGTTCGCATTGCGGGTGATGAGGCGAATACGAATCTTGCTCTTCTCGGACAGCAAGCCCGACCCCAGATACGACCCCTTGCGGCTCACGACGTCGACGATCGAGCCGTTGGCAACTGCAGCCTCGCCCGGCGCCGGCTCAAGCGAGACAACCTCCGCCTCGTACACCCAAGGATGCCCCTTCTCCAAGGCATGTTCGCCCTTCGGCGTGATGGTCGCCCGAGGATACGGCCGCAGAGTTTTCATAAGGGTCCTTTCAAGTGATGGGAAGAGGCGTTGGAGGAACGCTCTATCCGCCCTAAAGTCAGCGAGAGGTAGGCACTATCCCATTAAGCAGGAACGTACACCTGCCTCCATTCGCCCTAAAGCCAGCGAGAGCCCAGCTGACGAGTGCAGATGGCGCGAAAAGATTGCGAAGCGTACCTTGGGTACGTGAGCAATCTTTGGAACGCCAGCTGCGCCGTCAGCCGGGCTCGCAGCGTCGACGGGCCGGGTTTGCCGCAAGGCAAAGCCGAACCTGCAAATCTTTGGAACGCCAGCTGCGCCGTCAGCCGGGCTCGCAGCATTGATGGTTCCCGATTTACCGTCAGGTGAATCGGGAATTACAAAAGTCGCAGGTTGACTTCCTTGAGCTGGCGACCGGTTACCTCATTCGGCGCGCCCGTCATCGGGTCGGATGCGCTCGAAGTCTTCGGGAAAGCGATGACGTCGCGGATGGACTGCTTACCCGCGAGCAGCATGACCAGACGGTCAAGGCCAAGGGCGATGCCGCCATGCGGCGGAGCGCCAAGCTCGAGCGCATGGATCAGATGGCCGAACTTCTCTTCCATCTGATCATCTTCCACGCCAAGACGACGAAGCACGCGCTTCTGCAGCTCTGCATTATGGATACGGATAGAACCACCGCCCATCTCGAAACCGTCCATGACGATGTCGTAGCTATAGCTCGAGCAGGCAAGCGGATCGGACTCGATCTTGTCCCAATCCTCTTCAGGAATCATCGTGAACGGATGATGTTCGGCGGCGTACTTCTTCTCATCCGCGTCATAGCGGAACATGGGGAAGTCGACGACCCAGAGAAGAGCATGACCGTTGCGCTCGATACCGAGAGCATCGGCCATATGCAGGCGCAACGCGGAGAGCACGGCGCTTGCCGTATCGAAGGTGTCGGCCGCGAAGAGAAGCAGGTCGCCCGGCTCGACACCTGCGGCTTCCTTAATCGCATTGTGCGTTTCCTCGCCGAGGAACTTGATGATGGGGCTCTTGCCCACAAGATCGGTATCAGCGTCGGTGTAGGCGATCCACGCCATGCCCTTCGCGCCATTTGCGGCAGCGATGTCGGCAAGCTTCTCAATCTCGCCGCGCGACCAGTTGCCAGCAGACTTCGCGTTGATGCACTTCACAACACCGCCATTGCCAGCAGCGCCCGTGAACACCTTGAAATTGCAGTCCTTGATAAGGTCGGTCAGGTCGACAAGTTCCATGCCGAAGCGGACATCGGGGCGGTCGCAACCGAAACGCTCCATCGCCTCTTTCCACGGCATGCGCTGAAGAGGGAACTCATGCTCGACGCCTGCAGCGCTGAGGACTTCTTGGAAGACGCCTTCCATCAGATCCATAACATCAGTCTCTTCAACAAACGACATCTCGATGTCGACCTGGGTGAACTCGGGCTGACGATCAGCGCGCAAGTCCTCATCGCGGAAGCAACGGGCAATCTGGTAATAGCGCTCAATGCCGCCGACCATGAGCATCTGCTTGAACTGCTGCGGAGACTGCGGCAAAGCATAGAACTTGCCAGGGTTCGGACGGGAAGGCACGAGGTAATCGCGCGCGCCTTCAGGAGTAGAGTTTGCAAGAATCGGAGTTTCAACCTCAATGAAACCGCGCTCGTTGAGAGCCTGACGCATTGCCTGGGCAACCTTGTGGCGAAGCAGAAGGTTCGCATACATCTCAGGACGACGAAGGTCGAGATAACGCCACTTCATACGGGTGGTTTCGTCAGTCTCGATGCCGTCCTCGATGGAGAAATGAGGTGTGACGGAAGTATTGAGGACCTCGACGGAACTCGCGAGAACCTCGATTTCACCGGTGACCATGTTGGGGTTCTCGGCACCCTCGCCACGCGCACGAACGCGACCGGCAATCTTCAAAACATACTCGCGGCCAAGATGCTCGGCGATATGGAACTCCTCTTCGCTGACGCAATCGGGGTCGACAACGACCTGCGTATACCCCTCGCGATCGCGAAGGTCGCAGAAGATCAACCCGCCATGGTCGCGATTGTGCCAAGCCCAGCCGGTAAGCACAACCTCACGCCCAACATCGCTCTTGCGCAGCTCACCGCAGGTCGCGGTATGCATGCAAAATTCGTTCTTGAAGTCCGTCATTGAATAAGCTCCTCGATATGCGCTATCAAACCCATTGATTGGGTATGTGACTCAAACTGGATTATTGTACTTCACGAAATGAAACTGAATGGGAACGAGACGGCGTCTTCACCGTAAATGCCCGATAATGGCCGCAAGAAGCGCGCGAACGGTTAAAACCTACAGTAGGATACCGTAAAAGAAATAGGCAGCGATTGACTTCCGCCGGAGTCCGAGCAGACGCTCCCAGCACGAACACGGGG